>PUMO01000050.1 GCA_003551405.1 Mollicutes bacterium
CCATGCCACAATCGATTTTGTGTAGGGTTGGGAAATGTATCTCAAGTGCACTGTTTTTTCCCAGTGCCATAATAAAAACAAATAAAAATGACGCTGTTTTGGCAATGCCGGTCGCAAGCGCGGCACCGCCAACGCCCATGCCAAGGCCCCATTCAAAAATAAAGAACGGATCAAGCAAGATATTGAGCCCTGCACCAATCATGAGTGAGATCATCGCGACATTGGGCCGCCCTTCTGCACGGGTCAAGTTATTGAAAACAATCGACAAGGAAAAAGGGATTAAAGAAAAAACAATGATACTTAAATAATCACGCGCATAACCAATATTCGATTCTGTTGCACCAAAAAGCATTAAAAGCTCATCAATGAAGATGAACGCAAAAATCGAAATGGTAAACGTTATCAACAAGTTTAGCATCAATGCATTGTTGACCGCTTTTCGCATGGATTGTTTGTCGCCGCGGCCATATGCACGAGAAAAAACTGATGAACTGCCGATTCCAATCATGATACCAATTGCAAGCACAATCATGTGAATTGGATAGGCAATGCTTAATGCACCAATCGCCAGTTCACCACTTCCCATGGCCACAAAAAATGTGTCCACTAGGTTGTAAAGGGCATTGAATGCCATTGCCGCCGTTGCGGGGATTGCAAGTTTGATTAATAGTTTGCGGACATCCATGGTCGCAAGCATTTGACTCCGTTCTGTCTCATTCATTTATATCACCAAAATCAATTATAACACTTGATTTATTTTTGTTAAGTCGTCTGCACATATACAAACACTTTCACACAAAAAATGTGCAGTCACTTAGGGAGTGACTGCACATATATAAGCAATCTTACGCTCTATGTTTATCGGAGACGACAATTTGTGGGAACGGAATTTCCACATCATTGGCATTTAAGAATTCTACCAATTCTTTGCGAATGTTACGTTCAGTCGCCCAGTGCATGCCTGTTTCAACGGTTGCCATAATACGAAGGTTGATGCTTGAATCCGCTAGTTCTGTGACACCAAGGAATAATGGCTCTTCGAGTATTTCTTCATACGAATCATTAAGCTTCTTCATAAATTCAGGCATTAGTTCCGTCAATTTGGAAAGATCGGTTTCATACGCAACACCGAAATCAACCAATGCAATGTTATTGTTTCTTGACCAGTTGATGACTTGTGAAATGTTCCCATGATTGATGATCAGTTCAGAGCCCATGAAATTCTTAAGTTTCGTATTCCGTAAATTCATCTCTTGCACAGTGCCTCTGAAACCACCAATTTCAACCGTTTCACCAATGTTATAGACATTGTCAACAATCATGAAGAATCCAGCAATGACATCGCGGACCAAATTTTGGGCTCCAAAGCCTATGGCAAGCCCTAAAATACCGGCACTCGCAAGGATTGGCGTAATGTCAAAGCCAAGTTCGCTTATAATAGCCATGATAATGATAAACCACACAACAACATTAAATGCCATAAACAGCATAGAAGCCAGTGTTGTGCCTCGTTTGTCACCTTTTTTCTTGGTGAAATAGTGGAAAATGGTGCGTCGACCCACCATCGCAATGATTCGTCCAATGATGATCCATAAAATGATAATGGCCAGTGAAATCAAAAATACCGTTAACGCTTCGGCCACACCAGCGTCAATTAATGCATTTTCAAGCATGTCTCTAAGTTGATTCATCTTTACACATCCTTTGTTTGAGTATAGTTATGTATTTTCATTTTAAAACATTTTGTCGTGAAAACCAACGGTAAAGGCTCATCGTTTGGGAATTGTCAATATCTTTTAAGGTGAACGTCACTCTGGATGGTGCAGCCATGACATGCATACTAATGTGAGTCAGATTGCGTAACCGCTGCAATGGATTTTTATCAAACTGCAATGACTGAATATGCGGTTTTTGAACAATCGCAGTCGTTCTTGCCAAATATCTGAACCGGTAAATCATTACATCATCATCGATATAATACCCAGCATCCTTGAACCGGAAATGACCAAGGATTAGCGAAAAAGGCAATAATAGAAAAAGCAAATAAGCGTACGGCGTTATAAAATAAAGGGGGAGCACCAACAGGAAATAGACACTTGCCCTAAACAGATAACGGCGCCACGATTTTTTGGGCAATGATTTAAGTTTAAAATTTACGTTATATTCTGGCAAAAATGTACGCATGAACTTTTGGATATCTTGTCTGTATATGAGCGGCAGCGCAATGACACGAAATGATTTGTCATAGCCACTGGCCCCAGCAGTTGTTAATTCTACCGTCGCGTAATTAAACGGTTGACGCAAAACCCCTTCAACAACACTGACCGCTTGAATGCGGTAAATCTTAAGGGTGAAGCGTTTACGGGCAATCAAACCATGTTCAATGATGAGTTCATCATCACGGCGTTCAATGGTAAAAAACGCGTAACGCACAAGAAAGCGTAACGTCGAAATCACCCATGAAACAAATATAACCACCACTAAAAGCACTACAAGTAAAATGATGGACGTACCAATGATGGTATCAAGCATCCATTCCCCCACCTCAGGTGCAAGCGATATAATTTGTGACACTGCAACACTTAACAAGGTGAAAATAATCCCAACACCACCGCTGGTTAACCCCGCGATGAATAACGTTTTAAATGCAAACACATATTTAGGGAATGTGGCATCGCTTTTTTCTTCTTCGTGTGTTTCTTCACTCTCACCGCTCAAAAGATCCATTAATTGTTGGGCTTCCGCTTTTTTAAGGGCTTCGAGTTCAAATTCAGCTTCACCTTTGGACCCAGCGGTTTCAATTGTGAGTTTTACTAAGTTAAACACCCTTAAAAGAGGGCCGGCATGGGTGTTGGTTGTTTGTACGCGTTCACGTTTGATGGTACGGCGGTGTTTAATGATAATGCCGCTTTTGATGATTAAGGTCCCGCTTTCAAAACGGTAACGGTAAAAAAACCATCTCAAAAATCCATGAAACAACGTAAGCACTAAAATTGCCAAGGCACCAAGTAGTATAGAGCGCCAGTTGGTATCATCAGCCTGAAAATTAATGAAAAATATAACCAAAAAAGGCACTATCAAATTGCGCAATTGATTCAAAAAGGTGTTGATGATCATTAATGGATGCTGACGATTAAAATCAGACATCTTCATCACTCACGCTGGCCAAATACGCGATTTGTTTTCTTAAATCAGAGGCTTTTTCAAACGTTAATGCAGGAATCTTATGATTGGTTCCAGCGGTTGAAACCGCAAGCGTCGCAAGTCCGAAAAGACGCATGATGGGACCGTGCTCAGTATCTACATGCTGAATGCGCGCCATGGGAACAAGTGTGCGTTTAATAATAATGATGCCATGTTGAATGTCCATTTCGGTGTCTTTGATCTCATAGCCCCAGTAAATCATACGTACCGCAGGAATAACAATAATCTGTAAAAAAATAATTATAACAATCACTATAGCCAATATAACGCCTAAAGATAGTGGAAGGTTAAGCGCCACTTCCCTGGTTATGAAATAGGCAATAACCACCGAAATTTCAAAGAATGCATAGATCGCACCACGCAAACGCCACGCTTTTAATGCTTTAGGATCAATGCGTTCTTTGGGTCTTTCAATTTTCATCGTCTTCCCCTCCTTTGCTTTAACCCTTTATCCATTTAATGTCTGGCACGACGCACAAAGACCATAAAGTTCTAGTTTATGGTCTTCAATTAAAAAGTTATGTTCCTTGGCAATGCGCTTTTGGAAATCATCAAGCGGACAATGTTCTATATGCTCAACACGTCCACAATTTGTGCATATTAAATGGTGTGCATGACGTGTATGCGCAATTTCATAGTGTGTCTGCTTGGCACTGTCCAAATTAATTGGGGAAACGATGCCGTTTTCCGCAAACGAGTCAAGAATTCTATATACGGTTGAAAGCGATAAATCCGCTGCTTGTTCTTTCGCATTGACATAAACATCATCTGCCGTTAAAAAACCATGGGAATGATTCATAATATTAAGTACGAGCAACCGGTGTTTGGTTACTTTTAAATCAGCATCTTTCAGCCAACGTTTATACGTTTCTGTTTTCATCTCAAACCTCCTAAGCGGTTTTAAGCCGTCTAAACCCATTATAAAGGCTAATTGCTAAAAATACAAAACCGTTTAACAAGACAATGGCACTTCCTGAAGGCAGATCATGTAAATACGATAACATCAAGCCACTGACCACAATGATCACCTGCGTTGTCACGCCAATCAGGATAGTTCGTTTGAACCCTTGACCAAATTGCATGGCAATGACCGTAGGAAAAATAATAAGCGCACTGATGAGTATGGTCCCAATGACACGAATGCCAATTACAATTGTAATGCCTGTCAAGATAGCAAGCAGAGTGTTGAGGTTTGATGTTTTAATGCCAGTTACCTTGGCAAACTGATCATCATAGGTCATCGAGAATAAATCATGATAATATAAAAATACCACACCGATAATAACAACTGAGAAAATGACCGCCAAATAAACGTCTGTTTGACGAATGGTCAGGATTGAGCCGAACAAATACGTGTTCAAATCAACATTAAACCCACCGCCAATACTGGCAAGTGTGGTTCCTAGCGCCATGGAAAACGCCGCAAGAAGCCCAATTGCAGCGTCACCGGGGATATTGACCTTGTCGTTGATTTTCAAGATGAAAATACTCATGACCACCACTATTGGAACCGCCACAAGCAGCGG
>PUMO01000023.1 GCA_003551405.1 Mollicutes bacterium
ATCGAAACGCGACCAAAAATTGCTCGAGCCCTTTATGGAAAATATTGACACACTGATTGATGACCCTTCCCCAACACTGCGGGCGGTTTATCATTCACGTGGCTTTTTGGCCAGCGATACTTATTTAATGGTCTGTACACAAAAACAGTGTGTTGATATCAATCAGGCAAGTCAAACCACTAAAGTTTATCAACCTGATGATGTTGATTTTTATCAAATTTGTCGTTATTTTCATTTTAAAAACCGCTACTATACACTAATTTATTCCGCTCAATAAAAATGGTGCATGTCGCCTTGCATTAAACCAATGCCGCGTGACGCTAAAGCTCCATTTTTTTATGGTCAATGATCTTTTTTAGTTGATCGGTAAACGCATCCAAAGGCACGGGTGAAAGATAATAGACTGGATACCCTGTTGCCTGTATTTTAAGGCGATGTCTTGAAAACGTGGTCGACATTTTCAGGTTTGTCGTGCTTTGTACTTTTTCGATGGCTTTAAGGGGAATCGCTTCTCTTAAAAACCCAAAGCGAATGAAAAGCACATCGTCTTTGATGATGTATTCACTCACCACATAAAACCATACAATCAAGCCCACCATGCATCCAACCACTACAAGAAGTGGACCATAGACCCACGGTGCGGTTTGGTAGTTCATTAGAAAAATAGATAACGTGAACACACTGATCACAAAAAGTAATGTTGCGAGTGAAACATCTTTTTTTATCTTAAAACGCATTATATTATAACGGTGGCATCTCAATGCGTTCATCACGCATGCGAATGTCTTTTTCAGGTTTGGTTCCTTCTTTTAACACAATGAAGGGATGCGTCGCTTTCAACGTTTCAACAATTTCATAAAAGGACTTTGAATCATTGGAATCAATGTGATAAATATCGGGAGCTTGATTGATGGCCTGTTCGATGCCACGTGCAGTATCTTCCATGAATGACGCTGCAGGGTAAAAGGCTTTGCTCGCCTTGATCCGTCCTTTTTCCTTCATTTTTTTATCAAGAAAATCGATCATGTTATTGGTGCCTGGATAACGGCCAATCTGCCAGCCCAAGCGGATAATCCAAGCCGAATCATTGGCCTTAAGGACAATGCGTTCACTGTTATATTTATAGCGGCCGTATTCATCCGATGGATCAGGTGTAATGTCGGGTGTGAAAGGGCCCGTTTGACCGTCTCCAAATACACTGACAGTACTGATAAACACAAATTTGACATTGAGGCGCTTGGTAATGCTTGCCAAGTGTTCACTCCACGTTTCAGGTCCCGTCGCAAAATGCATGAGCATATCGGGCGCTTCAGTACGAATGAACGTTTCAATGCGCGCCGGGTCATCTACACCGACAACCTCACGTTTGTATTGGACGATGCTGTGGCCTTTTCGTTTAAAATGATCCGCAACGACAGGTGCCACGGTCCCATTAAGACCGGTAAAAATCATTTTCATCGTATCATCCTTTCGGTTAAGTTAAACTTCATGATGCTGGGTCTTCATCTTCTTCGCTCTTTAAGTCCCATTCATAAACACGATAACATTGGTCGGTGACGTCACAGACGGTATAAGTTAAATCATCATTGATCGATGTAATAATTCCGGTCATATCTCGCGTGGGCACATAGACAGTCTGATTCAACGCAAACACCGGGTCCTGATAATGTTCAAGCGCATCCATGGCATCTTGCGATGTCGCATTCTTATTGACGGCCTTATAGGCGCGTTCAAATGCTTCTTTCAAGTCATTGTATGCATCATTCACCACACGCTTGCAACAACTGCTTTCAAACATGTGATGCTGGTCCATGCGTGCATTTAACGCATCACCGAGACGCTTAAGGGTTGATTCAAGGTCATGGCGATGCTTTGCGGAAAGTGCCTCTTGATGATTCTCATACCAACGCTTGATTTTCACATGTTCAATCACCGCCATCGAACGCTTTGGATGCAAAATAATAAGTAAAGTAAAAAGACTGAAAAGTGCTATAATCAAACCAATTGCTATCCACATACAATCACATCCTTTTCTAATTATATTGTAACACACCACTTTGCTAAAGTGCAGATTAGACGCTGGTAACTAAATAGTAGTGACTATCTATTTAATAGTGCATTTCTTTTGAATGTTCCCATAACGATGATTATAATAAGCTTAGAATATAACTTATAGGAGGCGTATCATGAGTCAGACATTGAACATTGGAATCATTTTAGGTAGTACGCGTGAAGGGCGCGTCTCACCACAAGTCGGTGAGTGGGTCCTTAAACAAAGCGAGAAAAATAATCGTGCCAACTTTGAAATTGTTGACATTAAGGATTACAACTTACCGCTTCTTGGCGAAAGCAATGACACAAGCGGTGTTGAAAAATGGAACGCAAAATTAAATGAATTCGATGGTTTTATTTTCGTTGTTGCAGAGTATAATCATTCTATGACTGGTGCACTCAAGAATGCAATCGACAGTGCACGCGAGGCGTGGTGGCATAAATCTGCAGGGATTGTAAGTTACGGTTCCGGGGGCGGCATTCGCGCCGCTGAACATCTTCGCGGGGTGCTCGGTGAAATCAATATCGCCGATGTACGCAGCCATGTGCTCTTGTCGCTTTTCAATGATTTTGAAAACTTTAGCACATTTAAACCACAAAGTGTCCACGAAGACCCCCTTCAAGATTTATTTAACCAAGTCATTGACTGGGGCGAAGCACTTAAACCCTTGCGTCAATAATTTACAAACAAAGCCATCAATTCCGGTGGCTTTTTTGATAGGCATAACCGTCGATTCATGGCGTCTTATCATGTATAATCTATGTACATATAGTCATCCGCAAAGGGGAAATAAACATGCTTACACTTTCAAACATAACCAAAAAATACCAAATTGGAACATTTAAACAAACGGCACTTGACGGCGTTTCACTGTCATTTCGTGATCAAGAATTCGTCGCAGTTTTAGGCCCTTCAGGCTCTGGTAAAACGACACTGCTCAATATTGTGGGCGGACTTGACCGTTATGATTCGGGCGATCTTTTAATTGATGGAAAAAGCACAAAATCTTTCGATGAAACACGCTGGGATTCTTACCGAAATCACGCCGTTGGGTTCGTATTTCAAAACTATAATTTAATTACGCATTCATCTGTGCTTGCGAATGTGGAAATAGCCATGACTTTAAGCGGGTTATCACCAAGTGAACGCCAAGCGCGCGCACTTGACGTTCTCGAAGAAGTCGGTCTCAAAGATCACATCCACAAAAAACCCAATCAACTCTCAGGAGGCCAAATGCAACGTGTGGCCATTGCACGGGCGCTGGCCAATGACCCCGATATCATCATGGCCGATGAGCCAACTGGTGCCATTGACAGCACCACTGCAGAACAAATTATGGCGCTCATCAAACGGATTGCCAAAGATAAACTTGTCATAATGGTGACGCACGATGAACAGCTTGCTAAAGCACATGCCAACCGTATTGTTGAACTCACTGATGGAAAAGTTACCAATGACACGAATCCTTATGACGTGACGCCTGATGCGTCCAGTGCGCTCACATTCAAGAAAACGGCGATGGCATTCACACAAGCGCTTAAACTTTCGTTTTCAAATTTACGGACCAAAAAATTCCGCACACTGATCACAGCGTTTGCAGGCTCAATAGGCATTATCGGAATTGCGCTTGTTTTATCCTTGGCCAATGGCCTCAATACAGAAATAGACAATCTAGAGCGAACCACCCTTGCGGAATTTCCCATCCAAATTGACCCACAACCCATTGATGTGGATGCATTGCGTGAAGGCCCTCTCGCGGCACAGGTCGAACAAGATCAATGGGAAGAATATCCTGATGTGGATGAAATTTATCCTTTTGAAGAAACGTTTGAGTTTTCCTCACATACCAATACGCTTGATTCAGAATATCTTGAATACCTAGAAAGCTTAGACAATGATCTTTATCATGAAATATCCGTTGAGCGAAACTTAAGGATGAACGTCCTAATGCAGCGTAATGATTCATTCAATTCGCTTGATACCGGCGATGTAGACTTTTCACCGACACTCAATGACAAAGCGTTTTTTGAAGAGAATTATGATATGCTTCGCGGGAATGCCCCTGAGGATAAACACGATTTAATGCTTGTGGTTGACCAATATAACCGCATCGACATCGATATGATCAATACGCTCGGGCTTGATGGGGACCGTGATGCCATTGATTTTGATGAAATCATGGCGCTTGAATTTGCAGTCCCCATGCTGGATGATTATTATGTTTTTGATGAAGAGAGTGAACTCTATCAAACCAATGATGATTTTGAAGCGTTATGGGACAATGAAAATACCATACCCCTCAATATTTCCGGGATTGCCCGTATAAAAGACAATGCGCCGGGAACGTATCTTTCTGAGGGGCTTAAGCACCACCCCGAACTCAGTGATGTCTATTTGGAAGATGCAGCCGATTCACAAATCGGTCAAGACCAAAAAGACAGTGACACCTCAGTACGCACCGGTCTTAATATTTCTGAGAGTAACCGGCGCAACATACTGCAGCGCTGGGGTGTGGATGATACCCCTTCACAAATTCTCATTTACCCAACAAGCTTTAGCGACAAGGAAGGCATCATTGATCACCTTGATGCGTACAACGAAGACCGTGATGAGGAAGACCACATCATCTATACGGATTTAGC
>PUMO01000170.1 GCA_003551405.1 Mollicutes bacterium
ATGTATTTAACTGGAGTCGAAAATATCCGCGATGTCATTCCTTTCCCGCGCACACCTAACAATTGCGAGTTTTAGGCCTGTATAACAACTGAATTTTGATATAATGAAATGTGTGTTTCAAATAGAAACCGTTAGTTGGTGACTGTATGTTCACTACTCTGGCCTTGAATAACCATATATTGGTTTAACTGCAGGAGTTTAACGGGTAAAAACTTAAGCTTGAATTGAATGGTTTACCAAAACATCAGACTAATCATCAAGGTTATTATTACAGTGAACCCATGCCTTTAACCGATTTGATGCAAAACAAAAACGGTGCCTCCAAATAATTGTGGAGACACCGTTTTTCAATGTATAAAGATTATTTACTGGATTGTTTTGATGTTGATTTGCTTGTTGAGGATTTGCTTGAGGACGCCTTGTTGGATGATGATTTAGATGTTGAAGCTTTTGATGCAGTTTGGCTTGGGGATTGATAACTACCAGGGGATTGTGTCTTCTTGCGAATTTCTTCTTTTGTATGATCTGGTAGAGATGCATCAGTTTTGAAAGCTTCAGAAAGCGTAGAGGCGAGACCAACCATGCCTTGCATATCAGATGGAATAACCAATTTCGTTGCATTGCCATCGGCAACTCTTTCCATTGCTTTATACGCTTCAAGACGCAAGAAGGCTTCATCTGCACCGGCTTCTTTAATGAGCGAGATTCCTTTGGCCGTGGCATCTTGAACGGCAAGAATGGCTTCTGCTTGACCTTCTGCTTCAAGAATACGGGTTTGTTTTTCACCATCGGCTTGAAGAATCCGTGCTTCTTTATTACCTTCAGCTGTCAAGATACTTGAGCGTTTGTCACCCTCAGCAATAAGAATTGACTGACGTTTTTCACGTTCCGCCCGCATTTGTTTTTCCATCGCTTCGCGGATGTCTTTGGGTGGAATGATGTTTTTAACTTCGACACGATTGATTTTGATGCCCCAAGGATCGGTCGCATCATCAAGGACGTTGCGCATTTTTTCGTTGATGTAATCACGACTGGTCAGTGAGTCATCAAGGTCCAAATCACCAATAATATTACGTAGTGTGGTTGAAGTGATGTTTTCAATTGCTTTGATTGGGTAGTTTACACCGTAAGTGTAAAGTTTTGGGTCTGTAATTTGGAAAAAGACCACGGTATCAATCTGCATGGTCACATTATCTTTTGTAATAACCGGTTGAGGGTCAAAGTCAACCACTTGTTCTTTGATGGTTACTTTCAATTTCACCCTGTCAATGAATGGAATGAGAAAGTGAATGCCGACATCCCACGTTGTATAATACCCACCAAGACGCTCAACAATAAAACGGTTGGCTTGTGTAACGATTGTAAACCGTGTTGCTAAATAAATTAAAACAATAATGACGACTGCAATAACGAGTATAGTCCCTACTCCTGGCATGGATGATTCCTCCTAATATAAATAGTTTATAGTTTCATTTTAAATGGTTTAAAACGGATAAACAACATCATCGAGTATAATCTTGGTGTGTGTGACTCTGTCACGGATTGTTTTGCGTGTTCGTGTAAAGGCGATCAGTAGAAAATCTAAAAAGAATACAGCTGGGAAAACAAATAGTAAGGGAATGAGCAAGATAATGTCTATAAAGGTCAGTGCGAAAAGCCATAAATAGCATTTCCAAATCACTTCACGCATGAAAAGTGACCACCAGTTCACTTGCCCGCTCATCGAAAGGTACACAAAGCGTCGACCGAATGTACGCCCGCGCATGACCCCTTGATAAATGTAATTGGCAAGTGTGAATCCCAAGTAATGATAAGCAATGGCTGTGTACTGTGCGATATCCTCGCCTGACTCATAGCCAATGATCCACTGCATAACATTTTCTCCAAAAAAGAGCCACGAAAAGAAAATAACACTAAATATTAAAATTGCATCTACTGCAAAACTTGCGAGTCGTTTAAATGGTCCTGCTGTCATAGTTTCACCACAATTAGTTTATTGCCTTCAATGGCAAGAATTTCCACTTTTTCGTTTGTTTCAATGATGTCGCTGCCTGAATGGATGGCTGACCAGTATTTTCCGTCTACTTTAACTTCACCACGCTCGCCCGGACGGATTTCCTTGGTAACGGTCGCGGTTTGTCCAATAAGCCTATCAGCATTGGTGCCAATAATATTGGTTCTGAAATATCGTTTGGCAAGGGGCCGTACACTGACAATTAAAATGATGGATATAATAATGAATACAGCAATCTGTATTTCAATGGCAATACCAACCAAAGCCAGGATAAATGCGATAACGGCACTGATCGCAAACCAGACACTGGTTAAATCCATCGTTAAAATTTCAATGATGGCCGCAAATAATATGAGACCAAACCATATGAGTATGAAAAAATTGGCCATATCAAGTGTCATTGTTATAGTTCCCCCTTATATGCGCTTAAGTCAACAATCAATGCTTGATGTTCGCGGCTCCACATTGTTTTAAATTTGATGGCATTGTTTTCGCTTAAGTCAGCATCCGCGATTTCCATCGCTTCTTGGATGAATTTTTTATTGCATACCCTTGCATAAGAAGGGCGTACAGTAATTTTGTGTTTCTTTTCTTCAGGGTAAGTGCCCCGTTCATGTTCTTGCTTTGTAATTGGCTTAATAGCAATGCGTTTTTGTTCTTTATCAAGACCAAGCAATACACTGTAAGCTTTTTCGAAATGTGTACTCGCGCTTTTGTTCAGTGTTATATTTGATTCATAAATCGTTGCGACACCCTCATTTGGTTTGCGTGATGTCCATTCAAATGCCACCCAATCACCTCCGCTTATTGGTTGAAGTTGCAAACTTATTATAGCGCACCTGTTCACTTTTTACAAAATTTTCACTTTAAAATTCTAAAAAATTATTTTGATTCTATATTTTCAGATTTCAATTGTTCTACCGATTGGTTGCGTTTGAATGCAATCAGCCCTTACAATTCACTGAATCTGTGGTATACTGTTAAAGCGTGAATGATTCACAGTTAATTTAGCCCTGTTACAAGCACTTTAGCCAATGAATGCGATGAATATTGACGCGATGCTTAAAATGCATCGCGTTTTTGATGGGCAAGAAAGGGACATGATTATGAGTAAAATTATCAATGTCGGCGTTGTTGCACATGTCGATGCCGGCAAAAGCACCCTGGTGGATGCACTCCTCCAACAAAGCGGGGTATTTAAAGCCCATGAAACAGTTGTTGAACAAGTTATGGATACCAATGATTTGGAACGTGAACGCGGCATTACCATCTATTCCAAAAACTGTGCGATTGAATATAACGGTGTAAAGATAAACATCGTCGATACACCTGGCCATGCGGATTTTTCTAGTGAGGTCGAGCGGATACTTAGCACAGTGGATACCATTATATTGCTTGTTGATTCAAGTGAAGGTCCAATGCCTCAAACACGTATGTTGCTTGAAAAATCCCTTGAACTTGGTCATCGTCCCATCGTATTTATCAATAAAATCGACAAAAAGGATGCGCGCAGTGAAGCGGTGGTGGATATGAGTTTCGACTTGTTTGCTGAGCTTGGTTCAAGCGATGAGCAACTTGATTTCCCGATTGTTTATGGTGTTGCCAAAGACGGTACCGCTACGCGTGATTTAGATGTAAGCAGCAGTGACTTGACCCCGCTTTTTGATTTATTGTTAGAACATGTCGATCCATATCCGGATGTCAAGAACAAACCGCTTCAATTTCAAATCTCTTCGCTGGATTATGATGACTATCTCGGCCGTTTGGGCATGGGGCGTCTTTTAAAAGGCACCCTTAAAAAAGGCATGAATGTTGTTCAAATTAAGCGTGATGGTTCGATTAATCACTCAAAAATAAGCCGTATATTTGTATATCAAGGCTTGTCGCGTGTTGAGGTGAGTGAAGCCCATGCTGGCGATATGGTCATTTTTGCGGGGATTCCAAGTGTTTCTATCGGAGAAACCATTACAGATCCCCATCATATTAAAGCACTTAAACCACTGGAAATAGAACAACCCACATTAACCATGCACTTTTTGGTTAATGATTCGCCATTTTCAGGTCAAAGTGGTAAATTTTTAACAAGTAGACAAATCCGCGCTCGTCTTGAAAAAGAACTTGAAACCAATGTTGGTTTGCGTGTAGAACCCTTGGAAGACAAAGAAGGCTATAAAGTAAGTGGCCGCGGAGAACTACACCTCTCGGTACTCATTGAGAAAATGCGACGCGAAAAGTTTGAATTATCTGTGTCCAAACCTGAAGTATTGCTTAAGGAAGTGGATGGTGTCATTCATGAGCCTTTTGAACGCGTAACGATTACACTGGAAGATGCCTATTCAGGCACAATCATTACGCACATGAACTTTCGTCAAGGCATTTTACAGAGTATGGAAAGTGATGCCGGTTATACGAAACTTGAATATCTTGTGCCAACACGTGGTTTGATAGGATATCGCAGTGCGTTTATTAATGCGACCCATGGCAGCGGAATCATGGATAAAGTGTTTTATGGCTACTTGCCTTATGTTGGTCATATCGAATCGGAACGAAACGGGGTCTTTATATCTAAAGAAACAGGCAAAGCCATGGCGTATTCACTTTTTAATTTGAGTGAACGCGGGACCATGTTCGTTGAACCGGCAACACCAGTCTATGAAGGCATGATTGTTGGTCTTAATTCACGTGAAAATGATTTAGTTGTCAATCCATGTAAAAACAAAAAACTTACCAATGTTCGTTCAAGTGGAAGTGATGATGCATTAAAAATCATCAGCCCCAAAAAGTTTACGCTTGAAGAGGCACTTGAATTCATTGCGGAAGATGAACTTGTTGAGATTACACCCGATTCAATTAGAATGCGTAAAAAACAACTTAACGAAAAAGATAGGAAAAACGCTCAGAAAAACGTTTCACCATAAATTAAGATGACGACACTAACAATGGTTAGGAGTGATTGGATGTCCACTGAAAAACAGTTTCAAAAAGATATGATTAAAACGTACCGTAAAGAGTTATGGAGTCCGTTTATCAAAGCCATCAAGGATTACCGTCTGATTGAAGATGGCGATAAAATCGCGGTGGCCATTAGCGGCGGCAAGGATTCATTATTACTTGCCAAAATGCTTGAAGAGCTTATCAAGCACCCATTGGTTGATTTTGAGGTCGTTTTTATCGCAATGGACCCAGGATATACACCGTGGAACCGTAAGCGACTGGAAGAAAACAGTAAAAAACTGGGCATCGACTTAAAGATCATTGACAAGGCAGTATTTAAGATTGTGGAAGAAAAAGCACCTGAATATCCATGTTATTTATGTGCTAAAATGCGCCGTGGAATTCTTTATGACATTGCGGAAAAAGAAGGCGCCAACAAAGTGGCGCTTGGGCATCATTTTGATGATGTAATAGAAACGACATTGCTTAATATGTTTTATGCAGGCACATTTAAAACCATGCTGCCTAAACTAAGTAGCGATAATTTTGATGGCATGCAGTTGATTCGTCCGCTTTATTATGTAAAAGAAACATCCATAAAGAAAATCATGAATAAAAATGAAATTTATCCTCTTGACTGCGCGTGCAGTGTGGCTGCAGGTCAGACTGCCTCTAAGCGAGAAGAGGTTAAAACCCTCATTCAAGAACTAAAGAAACAAAACAAGGACATTGATAAAACCATTTTCAACGCTGCGCGCAATGTCAATTTGGATCATGTCATTGCCTGGGAAAAAGATGGCGTGAAACACCGTTTTGATGATTGATTATTTTCCAAGACAGAACTTGGAAAATAACTCGTCTATCAAGGCGGTGTTTTTTGTTTGGCCAATAATTTCTCCGAGTGTTTCCCATGCACTTTTTAAATCAATTTCAATCATGTCGACAGGCATGTGGTTGTGTGCAGCTTCAAGCGCATCAGCCAAGTAGTTGTCGACTTGACGCATCTTGGAGATTTGTCTGGCGTTCGAGAGATATGTTTGTTGGTTAAGGGACACTTCGCCACCCAAAAACATAGATTCAATCCGTTTTTCAAGTTGTTCAATGTTGGTTTTTTTTAGAGCACTGATTTGTACACTATCGTCAAAAGTGTGATTAATTTTATTTTCAAGGTCAATCTTGTTGATGATGACAATGCGTGGCTTGTTTTTTGTTAATTCAAGCAGTTTTTCATCATCTTGAGTGAGTGGTTCATTGTTGTTCACAACATATAAAATAAGTTCAGCTTCATCAATCATGGTCTTTGCTTTGTCGATACCAATGCGTTCAACAATGTCCTGTGAATCACGGATGCCGGCTGTGTCAATCAGTTTAAGCACCACGCCACCGATGTTGATTTCCCCTTCGACAGTGTCTCGGGTAGTGCCCTGGATTTCTGTAACAATCGCTTTATCTTCCTTTAAAAGTGCGTTTAGAACACTTGATTTACCGACATTTGGCCGACCAATAATTGCGGTTTTAACGCCCTCTTTAAGGACTTTGCCAACTTGTGCTTGTTTAAGAACTTCCGCTGTTTTTGTTTTAAGGGTTTGGATTCTTGGGACCAGCACTGTATCACTTAAGGTTTCAACATCATCATATTCAGGATAATCAATATTGACTTCAATGTTAGCAACAATGTCGAGCACATCGCTTCGCAGGTAAGTGATTAAATCATATATTTTACCGTCCACACCCTTTGCGGCCAAGGTCAAACTTTGTTCGCTTCTTGACTCAATGATATCCATGATGCTCTCTGCTTGAGTGAGGTCGATGCGTCCATTTAAAAAGGCGCGTTCTGTAAATTCCCCTTTTTCAGCTATGCGTGCTCCGTTTGTCAGTAAGAGTTCCAAAATTTTCTTAGCAGCATACACCCCGCCGTGGCAATTGATTTCCACCATATTCTCACGTGTGAATGTTTTTGGCGCTTTAAAGACACTGACCAATACTTCATCAACCATCGTGTCGTTGTCATATATTTTTCCATAATGAATGGTGTGGGATTTGGCGGATGCCAAATCTTTGCCTTTGAAAATTGTATTGGCAATATTAAAAACGTCCGATCCAATCATCCGAACGATAGAAATTGCGCTTTCGCCTAGAGCCGTTGATATAGCGGCAATTGTATCTTTTTGCATGTGTATCACCCAAAATTCATTATATCATAAAGGGGGGATATGGTGTATAATACACCATAGGTGATAAACTATGAATAGATATAAGCGTCCACTCGGTTTTCAGTACTATTTTAGAATGTTTTCATCCGCTGTTATAGCGGTTTTGGTTGTCGGTGTCATCAGTGAATTTTTTGGCTGGCCGACTGAAGGCTTCATCGAAGCAATCAATACGCTTCTACCGTTACCGTTTTTAGTTGTTATCTTTTTATTTATCTTTAATACCCTAAACCGTCGTTTTCAAAAACCATCCAAAGAGCGGGAGAAAGAGCACGCTTTTTTAATGCGGACATCAAACCGTGTACGCGATGAGCTGGAATACGATAAAGATAAATTCAAGGAAATTCAGAACAACCAAGCGTTTCAAAATTTCTACCAACAAGCATTCACCATTTTTAAAGAAGGCGAAAGCGAAGCGCTGACACTTGAGAGCATTTCACAAGAATTTAATGAGGATGACCCAGCTTATGAAGCGGTCCAAATTGTTGTGGATGAAACTCGGAACATGCTTCAAGAGCGCAGTGAAGAACAAAATAGCACTGAAGAAACAACTGAAAGTGAACAAGAAGCGTCCACATCAGACAATGATTCGGATCCCTTTGAAGATCTTGAGAAAAAGTCGAAGGACACTTCTAACGAATAATTTTTAGCGAATGAGGGATAGCGATGGCCTACCGTGCCTTATACCGTACGTATCGTCCGAAAACATTTGATGAGGTTGCCGGGCAAGAACACATAACCAAAACATTTAAAAATGCATTAAAAGCAGGCAAGTTATCCCATGCCTATCTTTTTTCGGGTCCAAGGGGTACTGGTAAAACATCCATTGCCAAAATTATTGCTAAAGCGGTAAACTGCGAAAATGCACCGGTTGCCAATCCTTGTAACAGCTGTGAAACGTGCCTGGCCATAGAAAAAAATACGATCAATGATGTTGTAGAAATTGATGCGGCGAGCAATAATGGTGTTGAGGAAATCCGTGAAATCCGTGATAAAGTTAAGTACCTTCCCGGTGTTGGTGCCTACAAGGTGTATATTATTGACGAAGTGCACATGCTTTCAACAGGCGCATTCAATGCACTCTTAAAAACGCTTGAAGAACCACCTTCTCATGTCATTTTTATCCTTGCGACCACAGAGCCGCATAAAATTCCTGCAACCATTCATTCACGGTGTCAACGTTTTGACTTTAGAGGCATTGATATGAATGACATGGAGGAAAAACTTCAAGAAATCGTCACAAAGGAATCCATCAATATTGACGCTGAAGCTCTTAGCTTAGTGGCGGAATCAGCCGAAGGCGGTATGCGTGACGCGATCAGTTTGCTCGATCAAGTTGTCTCTTACAGTGATGACGCCATCGATGTTGATGCCATCCATGCCATTCGTGGTTCAGTTTCCCAACAACTCATGATTGATATTGCACAAGCGGTTCATGATGAAGACGTCATTAAAGTACTAAACATCATTGACCGTTTATTGAGCGAAGGCAAGGATGCCTCAAACATATTAAATGATTTGGTTGGATTCTATCGTGATGTGCTCCTTTATAAAAATACAGAAGGCATCGAAGACAAGCGGATTTTCGATAATGAAACCTTTAAGGCCTTAAGCGATAAACTATCAAATCCAATCATTTTTCATTACATGGACATATTGAGTGAAACCAAACAACAAATGCGTTTTGCATCAAAAGGCAAACTGTATTTGGAACTTGCGGCGATTAAAATGATTGATGAACATATTAAGGATACAGTGCGCACAACTGAAAAACAGCATGCGCTTGAAAAAGAAATAGAAACGCTTAAACAACAGTTCGAAGCACTTCAATCAACGCTTAAGACCACACAAAAAGAAAAGACGGACACCCCCAGTGAAACGCCTTCTCGCTCACCGGTGGATGATGTGTTTGATTCTTTTGAAGGCAAGCAAACCAAAGACCAAGAAGGTTCATCCATTCATAAAGAAAGTCAATCATCGCACGTTACTGATGAATTGTCCGAAGATAAAACAGAAACTAAAACCCAGGAAGTGTCACAACCAAGCGATAAACCGTCTGGTCCTCCTGATGTCTCAGGGGACACATCAGTAAAACCAAAAACCCCTGAAGAACAACAGGCTGGTCATTATGAGCACCTCTATAATCAGTTTTCCAAAAAGAAATACCGCACCTTTGACATTCGCTTTGTTGAAGACGTTTTAAATACTGCAGACAGACAAGTCAAAATCGAAATGGTTAAAAAATGGTATGATATTGAACGTTTTGTCAACGAGGAAAACATGGACTATGCCAAAATGATTACCGATGGTGAATTGGTTGCGACCAATGGCGTCATGGTGATTGTAACGTATGACAGCCCTGCCGTATGCAATCGTCTGATGAAACCACAAATCCGGCGTCAAATATTAGATGTTTTAGAATCATTTTATGACAGGCATATGATGTTTTTAGCACTCCCTCAGAGTGTGTGGGATAGAATCAGCAAGGAATTTATCAAAAAATTCAAACAAAAAACTTCACCGTCTCAAAAGATTGAACTCTCACCGATCGAGCACCCTCGCTTGGTTGAAATACCCGATACAGAAGAATCATTTGAAGATGTCACCAATGAATCGGTAAAAGAGGCCAAAGATCTTTTTGGAGATTTCGTAAAAGTTAAGAAAGGAGAATGACAATGAATCAAAACATGGTGAAAAAATTACAAAAAATGCAAAAAGAAATGCAGGAGGCCCAAAAGGAAATTGAACAATCCATCTTTTATGGGCAAGCCGGTGGAAAAGCTGTTGAAGTTCAATTCAATGGTGCAAAAGAGATGCAAAGCTTAACCATCGATGAAGACGCATTCGATTTGCCTGAAGAACTTGATATGTTACAAGACACCATTACTGCAGCTGTGAATGATTGCATGAAAAAGATTGATGATGAAACACAATCAACCATGGGACAATTCACACAAGGCATGCCGGGCATGATGTGAATGAATTATCCTGAAGCCCTAAGCGCCCTCATAGAACAATTCATGCGTTATCCGGGCGTTGGCCGCAAAACCGCAGAACGTTATGCGTTTTATGCAATCAACCACTTTAAAAGTGATGATTATGCGAACTTCATCGATGCGCTAAGACGCGTGGATGAGGAAATTGAACCCTGTAATGTCTGCGGGAATTTAACGGACGTTCAACCCTGCAAGATCTGCACTGATGCAAGCCGTGATGCCAAAAGCATTTTGGTGGTTGAACAAAGCAAAGACATCATTGTTATAGAACAAACGAAAACGTATCAAGGACTTTATCATGTGCTTGGCGGCGTGCTTTCGCCCTCCAATGGCATCGGACCAGAGGATTTGCGTATAAAGTCATTAATGGAACGCTTAAAGGATGAACGTCATCAAGAGCTCATCTTGGCGACCAACTTGTCTGATGAAGGCGAAACGACGGCGAAATACTTACAATATTTACTTAAAGACACCGATTTGCTGATTACACGCATCGCTTACGGTATGCCTGCGGGCGGAAACATTTCCTATGCAGATGAGATGACCCTTAATAAAGCGCTCGAGGGCAGAAAGAAACTCTAAGAGGATTCGGAAGTGAACAGTATGCGACTATTGATCTTTATGCCCGTGCTATTTACACAAATGATTAGCGACATTTTGCAGCATATAGAAGATTTTCTAGCCAGTATTTTTGATGTTGAACGCTTCATAGAATGGTTATTTGAATGGATTATGGACCTTTCTTACTTTGCTCAGCTGGGTACAGTCGTGCTCGCGGTTGTTATTGGTGTAATCGGCATTCTTGGCCTTGCCAAAGCTCTGGCCAAATTCGTTTTGATTATTGTTGTCCTTATCGGGCTGGTTGCCTTATATCAACAAGGAATCTTCGGCTAATCCACAATTACACAATAATTTTACATGCGCTTTACAAAGGTTTAACATGACGGTTAAAAAGCGGTGTTAAAATAAGAAATGTTTGATAGGTTCACGTTTAAAAGTCACAAAATATTCCCTAGACACTAAAACAAAAATATATTCAAAACGTATATTTTATGAAAGCATCACCTTTTCAAAACATTATAAAACTTGAAAAGGGCTTTGTTAAGGTTAAAAAAATACCGCAAGCTTTATTGTTGTTTTCTGGGACTTATTGAAAAAATATGAAAAAAAGAAAACTCAAAATTTTGGGTAGAAAACGCTTTTATCTTATTGTATACTAAACTGATGGCAAAATATTTTTGAATTTAGGAGAGAATAATATGGAGATTACACTCGAAAACCTTACTAAAGTTTTCCAGTCCAAAAAAGAAGAAGAGACTGTTGCTGTTGACAACCTCGACATTACAATTCCATCTGGGAAGCTCTTTGGTCTTTTGGGCCCTTCTGGGTGTGGTAAGTCAACCACGCTATATATGATTAGTGGTTTGCTTCGTCCAACGACAGGAAAAATCTGGTTTGGAAATGAGGACGTTACACCGGTTCCACCTGAAGAACGCGGTATTGGTCTTGTATTCCAAAACTATGCATTATATCCACATATGACGGTTCGTCAGAACATTATGTTCCCATTAGAAAATGTCAAGATGGACAAGCAAGAGGGTCTTGAAAAGGCTCAAGAGATTGCCGATCTTGTTGGTATTGGTCATTTAATGAACCGTAAACCCAAACAACTTTCTGGTGGTCAGCAACAACGTGTTGCGATTGCCCGTGCACTGGTAAAATCACCACGCGTTTTGTTGCTTGATGAGCCCCTAAGTAACTTGGATGCGCGTTTGCGTTTACAAACCCGTGAGGAAATTAAGCGTATTCAGCGTGAAACAGGGATTACGACCATTTTTGTTACTCACGACCAAGAAGAAGCCATGAGTATTTCAGATGAAATTGTTGTGCTACGCGAAGGGGTAACCCAGCAAGTTGGTGTGCCTCAAAAAGTTTATGATAATCCTAATAACTTATTTGTTGCTAAGTTCCTCGGAACGCCACCAATCAATGTGTTTGATGGCCGTGTAGAAAATGGCAAGCTTTATATTGGTGATGCGGACATTGCGAATTATGATGCGCCAGACCAAGAAGTTACCATTGGTATTCGTCCTGAAGGGTTCAAGATTGTAGAACGTTCAAGCTTCAAAGTGGACGTTGACCTTGTTGAAACCATTGGGCGCGATACAACCTTAATTATTCCTCACCCTAACGATGAGACGCAGTCATTCCGTGCGATTGTTGACTCTGAATACGGTGTTCAACCAGGCGATAAACTGAAATTCAATGTTAAACCAAGTAAAATCCATGTCTTTAATAAAGAAACAGGAGAGCTTGTCTAAATGCTGGAAGATCAAAGTAATGTAAAAGCCTGGTTTTACCTTCTTCCTGCTCTCATTTTACTCGGTATATTTATCTTCTATCCGATTGTTAACGCTGTATTCTTGGTGTTTGTCGACAATTATAACTATCAAACAGGGACTTATGACGGATTCACTTTACTCGATAACTTCAGATATGTCCTCAGTGACAATAACTTCCGCATGGCTATGCTCAATACCATGCTCATCACATTTGTCTCAGTGCCACTTTCAGTTATTATCGCACTCTTGATTTCTGTGTGGCTCAATGCGATCAAAAGAATGCAAGGCTTTTTCCAAACTGTCTTCTTCTTACCCTACGTCACCAATGCTATCGCCATTGGTATGGCCTTCGCATTTATGTTTAACCGACGCTATGGTTTAATCAACTGGTTTATCGGCCTGTTCGGTATTGAACCGGTTAACTGGGTTGGTATGGGCGCATCATGGGGAAACGCTATGATCGCGCTTATTATCTACATTACATGGCTAACCCTTGCATTTAAAATTCTTGTTTTCCTTAGTGGTCTACAAGGCATTGACAAACAATACTACGAAGCAGCACGCGTAGACTCTGCCTCTAAATCACGTGTTTTCTTAAAAATCACGGTACCACTTCTTTCCCCTATGATTATGTACATCACGGTCACATCCTTTATCGGGGCGTTTAAAACATATACCGAAGTTATCGGTATGTTTGGTGAACGTCTTGGTCCTCCGGGTAACGACCGCGCCATGATTACCGTCGTTGCGCTCGTTTATCGTGCACTGGATCGTTCCGGTGTTCCAGGGGCACTTAGTGAAGCAGCCGCGGCTTCGCTTATCCTATTCGCTATCACACTCGTTTTTACCTTCATCAATATGCAGGTAAGTAAAAAACGAGTGCACTACTAGGAGGTTAATTCATGGAAGAAGCATTATACGCTAGCGAAAAACAGGTCAAACGTAGACAGCGGATACGCTTGGCATCTGTATATGCACTCATTATCCTTTTTGCAATTTTCATTATCATTCCATTTTATTGGATGGTCATTACAGCATTTAAGACGATGCCCCAAGTTGAAACAGCGCCACCAATCTTGTGGTTGAATCCTGCAGACTGGCAATGGATTAACTTCAGTTTAGCCCTTGAACAAGCACCTTTCTTAAGGTATACATTGAATACTGTTGTCGTTGCGGTTATTGCAACCACTGGGACGGTTATTACAACCATTCTTACAGCATTTGCCTTTGCCCGTTTGAACTTTAAAGGGCGCGATGCATTATTTATGGTATTCATCGCTACCATGATGATTCCGGGTGAGATTTTCGTTATTACCAACTACATTACTGTTTCGCGTTTTGGTTGGGTAACACTTGATCAAACCTATTTTGACGCTGTGTTGGCAATGACGATGCCGTTTATGACATCAATCTTCTTTATCTTCTTCTTACGCCAAGCATTTAAAACCATCCCAGATGAGCTTTATTATGCGGCTAAAGTTGACGGTAAAACAGACTGGCAATACCTATGGCAAATCATGGTACCAGTCGCAATTCCAACCATTACAACCATTACCATCCTGAACGCTATGAATACTTGGAACGCTTATATTTGGCCCCGTCTTGTATCAATGGACGAAGAATTCCAGCTCGTATCAAATGGTCTTCGTGATGCGTTTGACGATCAAGCGGGCCGCATCATGTATAACGAACAAATGGCCGCAGCCATTATCGTTACAGTGCCCCTAATCATTGCATTCTTACTACTCAAAAAATATATTATGCGTGGTGTTTCACGTAGCGGAATCAAAGGGTAGTGTCCACATCCCACCAAAGAATTTTTGCAACTTGGTAGTATATGTTAAGACTCAATGTAAATTCATATATAATAAAATTAGAAAAGCTAAAAATGAGGAGGAGAATTTTAATGAAAAAGCTTTTTGCACTATTTTTATCAGTTACATCAGTGTTTGTGCTATCCGCGTGTTTAGGCGGCACCGGTGGCGAAGATGTTGATGTAAACATCCCAGAAGAATTTCCAGAAGAAGAGGTTGAAATCTTAATCTGGCATGCGTTTGGTGATGACAACATGGCATTGCTAGACAATATTTTTGATGACTTTGAGGATATGTATCCGAATGTCTCTATTCGCCACGTAGGCCAAGGTGGTTATGATGGACTCCGCGAATCAACGATTCAAGGCAACGTTGGAGGTTCAACACCAACCATGGTATTTGGTTATCCGGACCACTTTGTAGAGTACCTTCAAGGGAACTCACTTGTGCCACTTGATGATTATATTGACCATCCAGAACACGGAACAGACCTTGAAGACTTTGTTGATGGGTTCTTAGATGAAAACCAACAATATGTTGATGGTAACCAATATTCCTTACCGTTCGCTAAATCAACAGAAATGGTCGTTTATAACAAGACCGTTATGGACTACTTCGACATTGAAATTGGTACAGAACGCTTCCTAACTTGGCAAGACATCCAAGATATCGCTGACGATATCGTATGGGATGAAGAAGCTGTTCAAGCCTTGACAGACTTTGACACAGTTGAAGAATTTGAAGATGAATTTGAAGCAGGGCAACCACATATTATCAATATTGACTCTGCCGCAAACTTCTTTATTAACTCACTCTCACAGTGGGGCTTAGACTATACCAATGCTGAAGGTGAAATTCTCTTTGGCAACCAAGACACTTATGACATGCTCTCTTATTACAAAGACTTAATGGACGATGACATTCTTTCACTTCCAATCGAATGGGACGAGCAATACGGTTCCTTGCCATTTAAAGATGGTGACGTACTGATGAGCCAAGGTTCTACAGCCGGTACACGCCATAATATTCCTGATCAAGAAGACGGTGTATTTGGCACATTTGAAATGGGTGTAGCGCCAGTTGTTCAGTATGATGAAGACAACATGGCCGCTATCCAACAAGGGCCAAACCTTGCGATGATGGCAGATACTACTGATGAAGAACGTCTTGCAGCTTGGTATTTGATGGAATTCATGACCAACACTGAAAACACAGCATATTTCTCTCAAAACACCGGCTATGTTCCTGTACGTGAAAGCGCATTTGATGACCCAGATTATGCTGAATTCCTAGAAATTGGACAAGCCGATCCTGATGACTTAAGTGATGACGAACTTAACCAACGTCCATTCTCAATGGCCGCAAATGTTGCAGAATCTCAAGCTGATATCTATGCGTTTGAACCCCCATTTGTTGGACGTGTTACATCATCCAATGCTCGCTTAGAGTCTGAATTGCTTGTAGAAGGTATTTATGCAGGCACACGTGACATTGGAGGATCAATTAACCGTGCGCTTGGAGAATTGCAACAAGACGCAGTTGACTTTGATTAATTTTTTAAAACCATATTGAAGAAATCACCCTTGTTATCTCCAAGGGTGATTCCCTTCATGTACCAAGCGCTTTCAACAATTTATTGAATCTTGCACAAGAAATAAGAAATAACATAATAAACAAAACGGGAGGAACATTTAATGAAAAAGTTATTTATGCTTGCCCTTCTTCTTGGTTTTTCGTTTACTATTGCCGCATGTAATGGCGAAGAAGAAGATGATGAAGCACTTCTAGAGGAAGCAGCGGATGCACTAGCGATTTACAGCACAGATATTAATGATATCAGAGGAAATTTCCGCGTTCCATTGGAAGGAAGAAATAATGTATCCATTTCTTGGGAATTATCACCAGAAGATACTTTAGAACTTGGTGACACACATGAAGGGGACATGGAAGAACAAACCATCCGTGTTCATCGTCCTGATTTCGAGGATGGCAGTGTTGATGTTACCTTAACTGCAGTGCTCACTTTGGGTGATTACGAAGTGACGCGCGAGTTCGAAGGGCTTGTACAACCTTTAGATGAGGGTACAGCTGCTTATGATAGTTTCCAAGACCTTTATGATAATGCTGAACTCGGTGATACAGTTATCGTAACTGGTATTGTCGTTCATACCGTAGGAGACGGCTATTTCCTCTGGGACGGCGAACAAACATTCAGTGTTTATCAGGGTGGAGACGTAGAACTTGGTGACGAAGTGGAAGTCATGGGTGAATACGATAGTTACCAAACACTATATCAAGTTGGTGGCCCTGACAATGAAGATGTGATTTCAACAGATAATGATTATAGTGTTGATGCCATGGGCATTGAAGAATCATCTGTTGAAGATTTCATGAACATTGATTCAAGCGATAAAGGTATTCACGGTATGCCCCACCGTGTTGAAGGCATGATCGTTGAAGGTGATCTTGCAGATACTGGCTTCACTAACTATTATATTCAAGATATTGATGACCCTGACAATTTCATTCTCATGTATCACGCACAAAATGAAGGCGCACTTGATTGGCTAGGTGACAACCTTGGTGAATATGTTTCACTCACCGTATCACTTTATGCTGATCACAGTTCAGATGGTAAATTAGGATTCTTTGATGAAAACAACTTTGAGTATGAAATTCTCGACGTTGATGTTGATGCTATGCTAAATATCGGTATTCAAGAAGTTGAAGATATGAGTTTCATTACGGCTGGCGATGATGTAGAATTCCCAACAGAACTTGAAACTGGTCATACATTCTCTAACTGGACGTCTGGTAATGCAGATATCATTAATGATGATGGTGAAGTTGTAGACCGCCCTGAAGAGACAACTACTGTTACATTCACAGCAGACGCTGAATATGAATTTGATGGTGAGACTGCTACAGGTGAGGCTGAAGTCGACGTTGTTGCAGTGGGCACTGAGACAACGAATGTTGATGAAACCTTAAACTTAGATGATGGTGAACATGTTCACACTGAAGGTATTGTGACTGGTTTCTCCTATTCACAACTAGGTTTCTTCATGCAAGATGAAGACGGCACACCGATCTTTGTTCGTGGCTTCGACCGTGATGAAGATTGGATCCATGAACTAGAAGTTGGTAACAAAGTGACTGTATTTGGTACCCTTGACCGCTACAGTGATCACGGTAACAATCAACGACAAATTACGGATGACAAATTGCTAACAAGCAATGATGAAGGCGATCATGATTTATATTATGAAACCGATTATTCCATGGAAGATATCGTTGATGCTTTTGTTCCGTATGATGACGATGAAGAAGAAGGACTCCGCGGCGGCTACATCTCAAATCGTCTATTCACTGTAGAAGACGTATCATTTGACTTCGAAGACTTTGGAGATGCAAACTACCAAATCGGTGATGACGATGAAGAAGGTAACATTATCTTCGATATTGATCAATTAGAAGATGACTTTGACATTGATTATGACCTTGATATGGAATTTGAATCGCTGTCATTCATTGTTCAAGATATTCACTTTGGCAACCATCGTGTGGTTGTAACCGATTATGAACTTGCTGAATAATTGATACAATTAAATTTTTGCAGGCATATCCCCGGATATGCCTGTTTTTTTGTTTTAAAATCTTCCATTTATGTTATTATATAATGATAATGTTTAAAACAAGGTGGATATATATGTCAAAAAAGATAGTTGTAATGGCTTTATTTACATTAATAGTCATCATCACAGCTTGCAGCAGTGAACCATCCATGCCTGATCTTGAAGGCATGACGCGTGATGAGATTGAAGAGACCTTGAATGATGAAGGGTGGGAAGTGAACTTCAATGTGCGAAGCGCGATTACAAAAGATGAATCGTATATGTTCGTTGAATACGGACAAATTCTTGAAAACCAAGACTTTGTAACAGTGATTATAAGCGGGGAAGTGTTCGATTCTGACTTATATTTTGAACCTATTGATATGGACTATGATGGTCCTAAACTAGAGTCTCATTATTTTGATGAGCCTTATTATACTTATGATGATGAGGAAGATGTATATATCGGTGGTGGAGGCGCATTTGAAGTTTCATACGACGAAAGTGGTTGTATTGATGGTGATACGACCGTGTTCACTTATCCTGAAGAAATATATGAACGCATTGAATCTAACACGCCAAGTGTCCGTTATCTAAACATGGATACGACTGAAACCTGGCCACCTGGTGAAGAAGAAGAGTGGGGACAGCCTGCAACACAGTATGTGTGTGATGTATTAGATGATGCGTATAACATTGTGCTTCAAACCGATCCTGGAGATAATTTGCTGGGGAACTATGGCCGTTTACTAGCTTGGGTTTGGGTTCAACCGTCTGAAGGGGACGAA
>PUMO01000066.1 GCA_003551405.1 Mollicutes bacterium
AAAACCATGGACGGTAAAGAACTTTCTGAATTCTACGGCAAGCTTTGCGATAAATATCCAATCATCTCCATTGAAGATGGCCTCGATGAAAACGACTGGGACGGCTGGAAAACCCACACCGAACAACTTGGAAGTAAAATCCAGCTCGTTGGTGATGACTTGCTTGTGACCAACACTGAAAAACTCAGCCGTGCCATTGATGAAGGCATTGCGAATTCAATCCTCATCAAAGTCAACCAAATCGGCACCATCACTGAAACCTTTAAAGCGGTTGAGATGGCCAAGCGCGCCGGCTACACAGCGGTCATTTCCCACCGTAGCGGTGAAACCGAAGACACCACGATTGCGGACATTGCGGTCGCGACCAATGCCGGACAGATCAAAACCGGTTCACTCTCGCGTACCGATCGCGTCGCTAAATATAACCAGCTTCTTAGAATCGAAGACGAACTTGGTGAGATTGCACAGTATAAAGGCAAAAAGGTCTTTTATAACCTTAAGTAACCATTCACCTATCCGCTCACATTGAGCGGATAGGTTTTTTACGAACAGTGATATAATGAATTGAGGTGAGCAATGTGAACGGATTATTGATAGAATACGCACTCTTAGCTGCGCTTGTCATATTTGTGACGTCGCGCGCGAGTTTTTATGTGGATCAGCTTGATAAAAAGACAACACTCTCCGGTGCCATCATCGGTGGTGTTTTGCTGGCAGTGGTCACCTCGCTGCCTGAACTGATCACCACGCTCACCTCCACCCTGTCTTTAAATAATCCGGGCCTTGCGTTTGGCAATGTGTTTGGCAGTAACCTTTTTAACTTGCTTATTTTGGCCGTGGTGGATATTGTGTTTATTAAACACCGTTTTTACAGCGTCACCGAGGCGGACACCAAGCCAGTTAGTTTAAGTGTGCTTATGTATATGGTCTTCATTGTCCCGGTGATGCTTCACAGGTTCACTGGCTTTGACATCAACAGCTTAGGAATATCGGTTGGTCTTTCCTTCAATATGATTTCGCTTGTAATCATTGTGATCTATATCATGAGCATCCGCATCATGGGAACGCGCCTTACGCCTAAAAAGGTCACACGCAGTCCTTACCCGCTAAAAACCATTGTGGTGCGTTTTAGCTTTTACGCGCTTGGTGTGATTGTGCTTAGTTATTTCATCACCCACACCGCCAGTGACTTATCGGCGCATTATAACCTCAGTGATTCATTTGGCGGTGCGCTTTTTTTGGGTGCGGCGACCAGTTTGCCTGAACTCACCGCGGTTGTGACGCTTTTTAAACTGAGGAACTACGCCGTCGCCCTCGGTAACATCATTGGGTCCAACATCTTCAATATGCTCATTTTGAGCATTGTCGATTTTGTCTATATAAGAGAAAACATTTACCGTGTCTTTAACGGGGCGTCTTCAAGTGAAAATATCGCTTTACTCTTGATTTTAGGGGCGTTAAACTCTATAATGGTACTGGTAGCTTTAAAACGAAAAAGTCCCACGCACGCAGTCCTCTATAGCGTGCCAAGCGCCATCATCATCATCGTTTACGTCATATATATCGTAAACTCAGTATAGGAGGCAAAACCCATGCGTATTCAAGACGTATTACTACTCATCGCAGCGGTACTACTGATTACACTCGTTGTCATTCAATCCACCAAAGACAACGCCGCCAATGCATTCAGCGGCGAGAAAAGTGAACTTTTTTCTCACCAAAAAGAACGCGGCATCGAACTCTTTTTGTCGCGGGCGACATTAACGGTTGCCCTGGTATTTATTGGACTGGCACTTTGGGCGATGATTTAAGGACACTTTGTTTGAAGTGTTCTTTTTTTTCTATAACAGTAGGGAGGTCCATATGCGTCAAACCATCATTCAATTTTTAGACGAACAAAACGGCAAGCGTTTTTCCATTCATGATTTGGCACACGCGCTCAACATTCATGGAAGTACAGACTTTAAGACGCTTTCCAAAACCGTTAACGTCCTTGAGCGTGAAGCGGTCATTATGCCCAACAAACACAATCAGTATACGCTGATTAAATTTACCAAGCATTATACGGGGACGCTTGATTTAAAAGCGAAAGGGTTTGCGTTTTTAAAAACCGATCGCGATGAAGACGATGACATCTACATTCCACCGCATAATGTTAAAGACGCGATGAACAAGGACCGTGTCCTTGTCCACGTTAGTAAAAGTCCTAAGGGTTTTAAAAAAGAAGGCCGCGTTGAACGCGTCCTTGAGCGCAACTATACCCATCTGCTTGGCACCATCATCAAACGCGGTGATACGCACTTTTTAATTCCCGATGACAAAGGCATCCGCAGTGATGTAATCATCCGTGATAAGCATTTAAATGGCGCCAAGACCCATGATAAAGTGCGCGGAAAAATCATAAACTATAACCATAAACATACCATGTTGCTTAAAGTGACTGACGTGATCGGTCACATGAACGAGCCCGGTGTTGATATTCTCAGTAAGATTTTATTTTATGACGTTGATCCAGCATTTCCCAGTGACGTCATAGAGGCGGCGAAACAACATCAAACCTTGAGTGACGATTATGGCAACCGCCGCGATCTACGTGACCATATGATTTTCACCATTGACGGAGAAGACGCCAAGGACTATGATGACGCCGTAGAAATCAGACGTCTTGAAAATGGCAACTATGAACTCGGCGTCCATATTGCGGACGTCAGTCACTATGTAAAAGAAAACAGTGCGCTTGATAAGGAAGCCTATGCCCGCGGCACTAGCATTTATCTTGTGGACCGCGTCATTCCCATGATTCCTGAACACTTATCGAACAATCTTTGTTCGCTTATGCCTTCTGTTGATCGTTTCGCTTTATCATGTGTGATGGAAATTGACGGGGAAGGCCGCGTGAAGCATCATGACATTTTTGAAAGTGTCATTAACAGTAAAGCGCGCATGACTTACCGTGATGTGAACGCCATTTTAAACGGTGAGCAAGCAATGAAAGAAAAATACGCGTTTTTAGAATCCTCCATTCATCATATGGCTGCGCTTGCGGACATTTTACGCATTCAGCGCACCGCGCGCGGAAGCCTCCATTTTGAAAGCAACGAACCCGTGATCACCCTTGATGATGCAGGCCGCGCGAAGGATGTTAGGCTCCTTGAGCGCGGTGAGAGTGAACGCATCATTGAAGAATTCATGCTCATTGCCAACCAGACCGTGGCGGCGCAGGTTGATTGGATGGAACTACCGTTTATATACCGTGTGCATGAAGCGCCCAAAGAAGAAAAGCTCGGCAAACTTTTAACCATGGCCAATGCACTTGGCTTCCGTGTGAAAGGGAACAAGGAAATAACGCATCAGGAGCTACAAAAACTGCTTAAGAAAGTCGAAGACACCGCCAGTGAAAAAGGCATCAATACCATGATGCTTAGAAGCATGCAAAAGGCGGTCTACAGTGAACACAACCTCGGCCACTTCGGTCTTGCGTTTACCCATTATACCCACTTTACCAGCCCGATCAGGCGGTATCCTGATTTGATGGTGCACCGTTTGTTGCGTGAATACATTATCAACGGCAATATGAGCGGTGACACCGTAAGCCATTACCGTGAACGTATGCCTAGCGTGGCTAAAGAATCAAGTGAACGCGAACGCAGTGCCATTAACTTAGAACGCGACGTCCTTGATATGAAAATGGCTGAATACATGTCATCGCGCATTGGTGAGGTCTTTGAAGGCCATATATCCAGTGTCACAAACTTTGGCATTTACGTTACGCTTGAAAATGGCATTGAAGGCTTGGTCCACATCAGTGAACTTAGTGATGACTACTATATCTTTAACGAAGACTTACTGATGTTAATTGGTGAGCATACCAATAAGATTTACCGGATGGGTGACATTGTCAACATCAAAGTGGAAAGTGTCAATATCCCTGAAGGGCAAACCGACTTCACAATCGCAAAGGAGTGATTGAATTGCGCATCATCGCCAGAAATAAAAAAGCCCAGTTCGATTACTTCATCGAAGAAACCTTTGAAGCGGGGATTGTTTTAAAGGGAACGGAAATTAAATCTATAAGAAAAGGCAGCGTCAACATCAAAGACGCCTACGTCCGTATTTCCAACAATGAAGCCTATATTATCAATATGCACATTGCGACCTATAAGGAAGGCAACCAGTTTAATCATGAGGAAACCCGTGAACGCAAACTCTTACTGCATAAAAAAGAAATTGTCCGCCTGGGGACCAAACTCGCCCAACAAAACGCCACACTCATTCCAACCAAAGTCTATTTTGTAAAAGGGCTTTGTAAAATAGAAGTGGGCTTTGCGAAGGGTAAGAAGAAGTATGATAAACGTCAAGACTTAAAGGAAAAGGACATGAAGCGACGCGTTGAAAAAGCGCTTCATGGCCGGCGCGATGATTGACGTTTTGATATTGGCCGGCATCACCCTCTTTTTCTCAGCCCTCATCAAAGGCATCAGTGGCTTTGGCACCGCAATCTTTGCGGTGCCGCTTTTAACGGCCTTTTTCTTTCCCCCAGGCGAGGTCCGTGTGATGGTGGTGACGCTTAACTTACTGCTTAATTTCTTTATCTTGTTCA
>PUMO01000038.1 GCA_003551405.1 Mollicutes bacterium
GGTTTTAAATCGTGCAAAAAGCGCCGCTGCGATAACTGGTGTTGACACTTTGTGTTTCACTGCATTTTCCACTGTCCATTCCCCTTCACCACTGAAGTCTACAATAGGTTCAATCTCACTTAAATCATTGCTTTTTTCAAAAGCGCTTTGAATGGTATCAAGCAAAAAGCTTTCAATGATAGATCCATTCGACCAGGTTTTTGATACGGTTTCATAGTCAAGGTCATATTCACTGGCATCAAGGAGTTGATACCCTTCTGCCAATGCTTGCATCATGCCATATTCGATGCCGTTGTGAACCATTTTGACAAAATGACCGGCACCATGTGGCCCCATATAGCCATACCCATTCTCTTTGGACACACTTTTAAAAAGCCCTTCATAAGGTTCAACCGCCTCTTTACGGCCGCCCACCATAACACTTGCCCCATAGCGTGCACCACTTGTGCCACCAGACACACCAGCATCAATGAAGTTGATGCCTTTACTTTCAAACCGTTGTGCGCGGATTTTGGTATCTTCATAATTTGAGTTTCCAGCTTCAATCAACGTATCGTTCTTTTCAAGCAAACTATCCAGTTCATCAAGCACATCATCTGTTGGTTTACCTGAGGGAACCATGACCCACACAGTGCGAGGATGGGTGAGCGAGTGCACCAATTCTTTAATTGTTTTCTTTCCTTCTACCCCTTCAACCTCGCGGTTTGAAGGAGACCACCCTTTAACAGTTACACCGTTATCGGTCATATTTTTGGCTAAGTTTCCGCCCATGCGGCCTAGCCCAATCATTGCTAATTTCATTTGTATCACCTTTCTAACTCTATAATTAAGTCATTAACATTTGTGTGTATGCATTGTATCACTTTTTACACGAACAGTCTTGTAAAATGATTAAAAAAACCTTGAACGTCAAACCAATTCGCCCAAGGTTTCTTCTTTAAGTATGTTTAATCAGTGCATACCGCTTCTTTCCACGTTTAATGACGGTGTAGGCTTCTTCAAGTGCCTTTTCCTGCGTAAGCATCGTCTCAGGATCCTGGATTTTTTCGCCATTGAGGGCAATGGCGTTTTGTTTTAAAAAGGTTCGCGCTTCACGCTTGGAACTCGCCAAGGTTGAATGGACTAAGGCATCCACAATATTGATGGGCTCGCGCGTTTCATACACTGGCACACCTTCAAATCCCATTTCAATTTCTTTCGCACTTAAGTTGGTCACATCACCATAAAATAAAGCATCGGTAATTTTTTCAACTTGCTTGAGCGCATCACTGCCGTGAACAAGTTCACATAAATATTTTGCAAGTGCCTTTTGTGCATGACGGTGATGCGGCGTTTCTTTCATTTTTGATTCAATTTCTTCGATGTAAGGTTTTTCGTATTCAGTAAATTGCTTTAACCGTAACAAGGCTTCATCATCGTCAAGATTGATCCAATACTGATAAAAGGCGTAAGGGGACGTTTTGTTTTCATCAAGCCATACCGCGCCATCAGCGGTCTTACCAAATTTAGAACCATCCTTCTTAGTAATGAGCGGAAGTACCAATCCATACGCTTTGTGATGCGCCCCCAAGCTTTTCCTGATCAGTTCTAGCCCGGCTGTAATATTGCCCCATTGGTCCTGTCCACCCAGTTGAAGTTCACAGTTTTCTTGTTCATAAAGTTTTAAAAAGTCAATGGACTGTATGATTTGATAGCTGAACTCCGTAAAGGAAATGCCTTGTTCCAAGCGGCTTTTTACTGAATCTTTTGCAAGCATGCTGTTGATGTTGAAATATTTTCCATAATCACGCAAAAATGAAATCAAAGAAATGTCGCTGAGCCATTCATAGTTGTTGACTACTTTCGCCTCAGGGATAATCCGCTTGACCTGTGCTTCAATCGCGCGCGCATTTTCCATGGTCTCTTCAATGGTCAAGAGTTTGCGCTCACTGCTTCGACCACTGGGGTCGCCAATCAAACCAGTGCCACCGCCAATTAAAAGAATTGGTTGATGCCCAAAACTGGCGAGGCGCTTGGCGACCAAATACGCAAGAAGATGGCCCACATGCAATGAATCGCCCGTTGGGTCTGCGCCAAGATAAAAAGTGACCTTCTCTGTATTCAATTTTTGTTCAAGCGCATCATCAGTCAGTGCATAAACAAGTTCCCTGTATTTAAGATCATCAATGATGTTCATAAGTTACCTCCAATAATATAAAAAGGTGCTACCGTAAAGGACGAACGTAAGTCCGCGGTACCACCTTTGTTTTAGATTGTTCTAACACTCGTTAAAAGGGATAACGGTCCGACCGGCCATTATTTGGTAATGGCGACTCATAAGTGTATGTTTTAGCGTGTTTCTCAGTTCGCAGCACCACTGAGTCTCTTAAAAACATTGGCTAAAACGTGTCTTATTCACTGTCTTTGGTATTTTTTGTTGTATCGCGTTTGATAATGTCGTGATCAAGCATCACAGTACGATCTTCTACTTCTTCTTGATTCATTACCTTTGTAAGCACACGCATGGACACTGCGCCAATGTCATAAATGGGGACATCCACACAGGTAAGCTGTGGTCTAGCCAGACGGGCATATTTCGTATTTTGGAACCCTGCCACTGAAATATCCTCAGGAATTTTAACGTGATTCCCGCGAGCAACATTCATAAAACTAACAGCAATGGAATCACGCACAGCAATGACACCGTCTACCTTATGGCTCTTGAAATACTCATTGAAATGTTCGGTATTGATATGAATGCGCCCGCTGGTCCGCATAATTTTCGGCGTCAATCCAGCTTCTTGCATTGCACGCAAATAGCCTTGTTCTTTTTGATCGTTCACCATATATTTGCGGACTGTGGAGACCATGAAGATGTTTTCACGCCCTTCACCAATCATATCACGTGTAATTTCATACCCTGCTTTTTCATAGTCAATGGAAACCGAAGGAATTTCATCGCTATCAGGATAAAGCGTATTGGTAAGCACGATGGGGATTTTATATTCATCACGCATCGTCAACAAAAAATCATGCTGTTTTGGGGTAATTTCATCATTTAAGTAAAGCATGCCATCCACCTGTGCAGCAACAATGTCTTTGAGCACTTCTTCTTCAGACGTATCTTCATTATCCAGGATATAAAGAAGAATCGAGTACTTATACACACGCGCAATGTCCGCAATCCCATTCATCATCTCCGCAATGGAAGCGCGAGACATATCAGGCACTAAGACGGCTACGGTAGTGGATTTTCGGCTTGCAAGGCCCTTCGCAAAAGCATTCGGCTTATAGCCGAGTTCTTCAATGACACGAATCACACGCTCACGCGTTTCAGGCTTCACTTTTTCTGGATTATTGATCGCACGCGATACGGTTGCCAGTGATACACGTGCGGCACCAGCGACATCATAGATTGTGGCTTTGCTCATACACCCACCTGCTTTCATAGACTAGAAATACTTATTGTGCTCTAGTAAAGTATATTATAGCACTAGATGAAAATGTTTTCAATTGCTTTCATAAATTTGTTTAAGATAAATGAACGGTATAAAAAAAGCCTAACAATAGGCTTTTTTTATTATCGACGTTCTTTGATACGTGACTGTTTTGCACTGCGTCCGCGGATGTAATGCAATTTAGCACGTCTTACTTTACCTTTGCGAATCACTTCGATTTTGGCAATGGATGGTGCATGAACGGGGAACGTTCTTTCAATGCCGACACCAAAGCTCATTTTACGCACAGTAAAGGTTTCTGCAACGCCACTTCCTTGGCGTTTGATAACCAACCCTTCAAAGGCTTGTTGACGTTGACGGTTTCCCTCTTTGATGGTGACGCTTACGCGTACCGTGTCACCGGGACGAAACTCAGGAACGTCGCTGCGCAGATAATCTTGCGTGACTTCTCTTAGAAGTTCTTGAGACATGGGAATCACTCCTTATTCAATTCTACATCTGTTCTTAGAGTAATTCTCCAGCGGAACAAACTGTGTTAACAGCGCAAATGATTATAGCATATGGTTCATGCAAAAACAACTATTTTTTGATTTTCTCTAAGTATTTTTGGTACAAGTCAGGCCTGCGGTTCTGAGTACGCTTAATGCTCTGGCGTTCACGCCATGCTTTAATGTTCTCATGATGTCCGCTTAACAACAATTCAGGAACACTTTTTCCCTCAAATACGCGCGGACGCGTATATTGCGGATACTCAAGCAAATCCCCTTCAAAAGAGTCATCGCTATGAGACGCTTCATTGCTGAGCACACCAGGAATCAAGCGGACAATGGAATCAATAACCGCAAGCGCCGCGATCTCACCACCGGTAAGGACATAATCCCCAATGGAAACCTCAACATCAAAATAATCGCGGATGCGTTCATCATACCCTTCATAGTGACCACACATAATGATAATATGATCATTTTTGGACAGTGTTCGCGCACGATCCTGAGAATAAGGAATCCCTTGCGGTGTCATGAGCATTTTAAGAGCTTGCTCATGGCCCTTGATGCTTCTTAAGGCACGCACAACCGGTTCGACACGGAGCACCATGCCCGCACCGCCTCCATAAGGCGTATCATCCACACTTTGATGTTTATCGTGTGAA
>PUMO01000119.1 GCA_003551405.1 Mollicutes bacterium
CGTGACGATTATTATAACCGTGCAATCGTCACAGAAAAAGACCTTGATGCTTACTTACTGTTATAAGGCTGCAGGCACGGTGGGATTAATGCTTGTGCCCATCCTTGCGACTAAGCAGTATGAGAAAAACACGCACGCACTCTCAAGCGCCGCAATCACGCTGGGTAAAGCCATGCAAATCACCAACATTTTAAGGGATGTGCGTGAAGATATAAAACGTGGGCGCGTCTATTTTCCCAGTGAAACGCTCAAGCGTTACGATGTGTCGCCGAAAACACTTCAAGCGGGGCGCATCACCACCAATTATCAAACCCTCATCAACGACTACATCAAACAGGCCAGAAAAATGTATCAAACCTTTTATGAAGCGTTTGAGTACTTTGATGATGATGCGATTTATCCAATTTTGCTCGCCGCACAAATGTATGAAGGCATTGTGGATGAAATAGAAAATAACCATTATGATAACCTCACCAAACGCCACGTGGTGCCAGTGTGGCGCAAGAGCACAATTATGATTAAAGTGAAAACACACCTTAAACGATTGGGGCACTCCGTATGATGGCATTGATTGTATCCTATGCATTTGTTGGCATCATTTTAGGCGTGGCCACATGGTGTGAAAAAGGGCGTGTGCTAAATGATGAACAAGCACGCAAGCTCATTCATGTTGGGGTTGCCCACTGGTTTATGCTTGCAGTGTGGCTTTTTGAAAGTGTCATGCTTGCAACCCTTGTGCCCGCAAGTTTCATTGTAATTAACTATATGTCTTATAAAATGCATCTTTTAAGTGCGATGGAACGCGACGAGAAGGGAACCGAAAACTTAGGCACTGTCTATTACGCCATTTCATTGACAATCATCACATACTTGTCGCTTCGTTACCATGTTCAAACAATCGGGATGTTTGCGATTTTATCGATGGGCTATGGCGATGGACTCGGTGCCATTGTTGGAGAGCGCTATGGAAAGCGTAAACTTTACAAAAACAAATCACGCATTGGCACTATGACCATGTTTGTCTTAACGTTTCTTATTGGTGCGATTTTATTTCAAGAGGGATTGCTTATCGTCACGTTCATTGCGCTAAGCGCAGCTGGTGTTGAACTCTTTACGCCGCGTGGTTTTGATAATTTGAGCGTCCCCTTATTCATCTTTTTTACGGCGGTGTTACTCTTATGACACAACTCATGCTTGGCTTTGTCATCTCTGCGGCGATTGCGGTGCTTGCCTATTATAAAGACGCGCTCAACACATCCGGCGCAACCACCGCAACAGTTATCGGGACGATCATTTACGGTTTTGGTGGACCCATGCCATTTATTATATTGATGCTCTTTTTCGCCTCTTCAGCGCTTATTGGACGCTTTAATGATACAGACGCCCCCATGCGCGGGAGTCTTCAGGTCCTCGCAAGTGCAGGCTTTGGGGCCTATTTTGTCCTGCGTTACGGTGTGAGTGGTCATCAATATTACTTGGCCCTCTTCCTTGTCTCGCTGAGTGTGTCAACGGCGGATACATGGAGCAGTGAACTCGGCCGGATGTCAAAAACCCCCTCCTTCCATCCGTTTAAACTTAAGCCCATGACAAAAGGCTTATCAGGGGCCGTGAGTTTCCTTGGACTGTTTGCGGCCCTGATGGGAAGCATGGTAATCGCCCTGACGGGGCTGGTAATCATTCCTGATTTAACCTTGTTTGTGGTCGTCATTATAAGTGGTTTCATTGGGGCGTTGATTGATTCATGGCTCGGACTCGTGCAAGTTAAGTTCAAAGATGAACACACCGCACGTATTGAAGATAATAAAACACACACAAATGTCTATCATAGTGGTTTTAAACATTTGAACAATACCGGTGTTAATTTTCTTAGTAATGGTATTGTTGTATTGATTGTCTATGTTTTGATTTTAAGTTTTTAATGGAAAGAACACCTCGGATGCATCCATGCATGTTTCATGTTAAAATGAAATTATCAAGAGGTGGTTCACATGAAACCAAGTCTTAAAGAACGCTATGCACGACGATCGTTTTTGTTTATCCTGGTCATGATCATTGGTTTTAACATGTTCTTGTTTGTCAATGGTGTGCTCAGTTATTTCTTTATGATTGGTCAGTTTTGGCTCATCAGTTTAACGGCACTTGTGTTATTTGTCTTGATTATTATTCCTTATATCTATAAAATCATGCGTCTCAAATTCGGCGCGACACGGCTTGATGATACACTGAAAGATGATCTGTTTTTCCTAAGTTTTGGCTATGCATACACTCTTGTGGGCATTGTGATTATCATCCTATATTTCATTTCAAACGCATAAACGCTACTTGATAATTAAAGTGAAGTCAAAAAAGCAACGTCTGAAAACGTCAGACGTTGCTTTTTATATGGTTTAGGTCATATTCAGTTTGGATAGGAACACTTCAAGGTCATTATTTTCAAGAGTATTGGTCCCCACATCACAGTGTGAAGAATCGTTTTCAATGCCATGATAATCACTGCCCGCCGTGATGAAGAGGCCATTATCTTTCGCAAACTCTTTATAATACGCGGTATCGCGGTCACTGTTTTTACAGTAAATGGCTTCAATGCCGTCAAAATCGAGCGCTAGCACCGCATCGTGAATATGAGGCTTTAAAAGGACAGGGTGGGCAAGCACGACTAAAGCATTGTGCCGTTTTAAGAGGGCAATGCCTTCTTGCGTTGAAAGTTCTGTAGAGGGCACATACGCTTTAGCGTCATCCCCTATGAACTGTTCAAAGATATAATCATGCGTGTACTGTGGGTAGTTTTCTATGATGGCGCTGGCAATATGGGGGCGCGCAATGATTCCTCCAGACAAACGCACGATCTGCTCAAAGGTAATATGAATGTCAAAATGGGTCTTAAGTTTTTGAATGAACGTTTTGGCCCGGTTTTCCCTGCCTTCTTTAATCATGCGGTAATAGTCCTTCATCTCAGGATGATTATAGGCATCGTTTCTAAAATAGCCAAGGACATGAACGCTTTTGCCCTGATAAAGGGTGGAAAGTTCAATGCCCGGTATATAGTGCATTCCGCGTGCTTTGGCAAGCGCCATATTGTTCTCAACTTCCGCAGTGACATCGTGGTCAGTAATCGCAATGGTGCTTAGGCCCTTGTCTTTGGCTCTATCAAATAGTGCTTTACAGCTGAGTCGTCCATCTGAATGGGTGGTGTGCATATGAAGATCCGCTTTCAAAACAATCAGTCCTTTTCTATCGTGGTTAGGTGATGAGGGATTTGGTTTTTGGTTAACATTGTACTTTCTCGTTGTTGGCAAGTGAATAATATGATTTGACGTGACATCGATGCATTATAAAGCATATCAAGCGTATGTTTTAAGCGTACGTCATCAAAATTGACAAATGCATCATCAATCATCAGGGGCGCGTCGGTTTTACCGAGGGTATGTAAAATCCCCAGGCGCACCGCAAAATAAATTTGATCAAGGGTCCCTTTTGAAAAGTGGGGCGCCTGGTCATAACGTTTGGTATACGGATTATCGACACTGAAGGAAAAGTCTTTACGGACTTTTATGCTCTCATAACGCCCTTTTGTCAGTGCGGCCAGATTCGAAGAAATCGCTTCACTGAGCGCAGGCGCAAACAGTGATTCAATGGTTTCCTCAGCGTCTTTCATGCGTTTTAAGGCCTGGGTGTAAACCGCAATCTTGTGTTCATAATGTTTGCGGCGCGTCTCAAGCGTCTCAAGGGTATGCTCTAAAACACTGATTGGCCGTGCATTTGCCCATTGTTCATGAATGGTGGCTTCCTTGCTTGCGATGCGTTTTTCTAAATCGTTGATGGACGCATGAAGGTTATTGATGGATGATTCAAGTTGCTTCTTGTCCACATCTTCAGGGGGGGTAACGTTAAAATCAATGGTCGATTCAAGCGCCTTAAATGTCGATGATTCAAAGAGACGCATCAGTGTGAGGAGTGGTGCTTGCAAGGACGCAAGCAATTCAAGGGTCTCTTTTGTCGGCGCAAGGTTGAACGCTTCAAAAAGCGGGGCATGCTTGTTTAGGAATTGACGGCGTTTATCCATACTCTCTTTAATCTGTTCGCGCTGTTTTAAGGCTTTTTGATGGTTCGCATAATAAATTTCAGCGTTATAGACATGCTTGGTAAATGATTCAACATCGTCAAACCCGTGCTTTTTAAGTAGCTTATCAATATCTTCTTTTGCTTGTTTGTGGGTTTTCTCCTGACGTTCAATGGCTTTTTCTTTCGCATGTAAGGATTCTGCCGTATCGCTACGTTTCGCGCGTGCGTCATTCAGTTTGTGCGTGAGAAACACGCCGGTAAAAACCGGAACCAACAGACTAAAAAGACTGAAAAGCCCAAGTGGGAACATGGCGATGCTTAAAGGCATACTGAGTCCAATCACGGCGAGTGTTAACCCTATCAGTGTGAATCGCCTCACGCGTAGACGCGAAGCAATCTCCAGGTCCCCTTCTTTTATTAGTGCGGTCAGATGGTCTTTTTCCCGCATGA
>PUMO01000076.1 GCA_003551405.1 Mollicutes bacterium
AACTTTCATTTTTAGTTAAGCACGCGCGTATTAAGCCTGTACTCAATCAGTTCCAATCTTATCCAGGCAACCACCAACAATCATTAATTGATTATTGTAAAGCAAATGATATTATTCCTGAGGCGTATCAATCGCTTGCTAAGTTGGATACAAAGACAAAAGATGTATTAATTGAACTGGCGAAATCATACGAGAAATCATGGCATCAAATTGTTTTGAATTATCAAATCAATCAAGGGATGGTCGTGATTCCCAAATCGCACAGCACGCAGCATCAGTTTGAAAATATTGATGTGTTCGATTTTACATTAACAAAAGAAGATATAAAGACGATTAAAAGCATAAGTTATGAATAGTTCCTAAATATTATTAGGGGTATTCATTATGCGATCTAAAACATTAATCCCATACTCTTTTACCGGAGATATTTGCGATTTCATGCAAGTTATGATTCAAAGAAATATAGTCGCAAATTATATTGTCGCCTTTATGGCTTGGATTTAATGAAATCAACCAAATGAGAAATGGTGTATAAGCCATCTGATCAATAGCAACTGTTGTTATGTAACGTGTTTACATCAAACGGAAATGATATAGATACTAAGAATGCGTTTAAATGTCTAGATGTGGTATAATGAGGTATGTATTCTGAATGTAACTTTAAAGAGAAGAGGTTAACCATGAACGGTTTAAATTTTAAACTGTATGAAAATCCATTGCCTGATCCTAAAAAAGCATCAGTCCAGTTTCAAGTGGGTAAAGGAAAAAAGAACCAGCCATCAATTTATGTCGAAATGACTGCGTTTGATTGCATTCGCGGTGTCATTTGGAACAAACATCGCGAATTCAGTCATCAAAAAACAATTAATCATATAAGCAATGAGGACTGGGTACGTTGTTTACAAGGTTTTAAAGATGCGGTGAGTTTGTTAGAATCTTGTGAAGATTCGAATCACTTAACAAAGATACTTTCTACGCCCAACCACCTATTGTCACAAAAAGCGCGCATGTTTGAACAAAAACATGATATTCAACAGTTTCTAAAGGGTATTATTCTTTGGGTCAAGACCCATTTGAAAAAAGAGAAATACATTCTCATTATCCAACACGATGCGAATAATTAAAGACCATTTATAATGGAATAAGTGTTTATGAATGTGAAGAAGTATATTACTGTTTTATCATTTCAGATTGTCTTGTCGACTATTTAGGCAGTTTAAATGGACTTATTTCAAGGATTGGACTCAACAATAATGAAGAAGACGCCGTCTGATATTTCAGGCGGTTTTTCTTATGCACTTTTGAAAACTTGGTTCATTAAATGTTGTCATGATCATATCGAACCTTTTGAACACTCAAAAGGTTGAATAGGATACACTTAATTGAATGCAAAGTGGGTGCATGAATGGAACACAAAACAAATTATAACAAGATGGTTTACAGTGTCCTTGTGAACACATTGATGGCGTACAGTGTGTATGTATTAGATAACAGGGTACTTCAGATTATTGTGCTTAGTTTTATTGTGGTGTTCAATGTTTTTGTATATTGCAAGTGAAAATTCGTCAGTTCCGCAAATGAAAAATCGTCAGTTACTAGTATGAACGATTAGTTATGTGGGTTTTTTGTTCGCGGTAACGATAACTGGTTCCATTCATGTTCAGGATGTGCGACTTATGTGTGATTCTATCGACGATAGCCGATGTGATTATAGGATCATGGAATATCTCATCCCAACGATCAAATGACAAATTGGTTGTGATGATGGTCGAAGCGCGTTCGGACCGTTCTGAAATCATGTTGAAAAGGAGTTCGGCTCCAGCTTTGTCGAAGGACACATACCCGAGCTCATCGAGAATAAGCAGGTCATATTTCTCGATTTTACGTTTGAACCGCGCAAGTTTATGCTCATTTTGACTTTCCTTGAGCTCAACAATTAATGACGGAATGTGCGCGAAGTAGACTTTATAGCCCTCCTGCGCGGTTTTGATGCCGAGTCCGATTGACAGATGCGTTTTACCCGTACCCGGATTGCCGGCCATCACCAGGTTCTGGTTTTCTTCGATAAATGTTAGACTTTTGATATGTGCATAGGCGTCCTGAGCTTCTTTAGGAAGTGCTTCAATCTTCAGTTCATCAAGATATTTGTGAAATGGGAACTTCGCTTGCTTGATGCGCTTTTTGATGCTGTTTTCCTTCCGCAGTTCGAGTTCATGATTGAAAAGCGAAGCCAGGAATGTTTCAAAGCTTTCGTTTTCCTTGCGTGCATGCTCGATATGTCGCTGTAGGTTAGCTGATACATAAGATAGCTTGAGTTGCTTGGCTTGTTCTGCTAGCTCAGGCTTCATGGCCGCCTCCTTTTTCTTGATAAAGCGCCCCAATGGCGTTCACTTGTGCTTTGGCGTAGTGTTCAATGCTGCGAGTGTTTTCGAGCGGCTCAGCGCTTGGTTTAAACGTGTCGCGAATGAGCCCTTGCTTGATGAGCTCGGTATTTACCCGAAGACGACGTTGCTCGAGGGACGTGATGACACGCCTCACATGGTCGAGTGGATGATGGTTAATAAGTTCAAGGAGTTTGACAAATTCTTTAGGAGCTGTGCTATAATGAGTTTGGAATATTTGTTGGAGCCAGTCGGCTGACGATCGTAGGATAAGACTACGTTTGATTGCCCCTGGCTTCTTTTTTAATGTCTGAATGTAATGCATGATATCGACTTTGTAGCGATTGCGTCCATAAATCCGTTCCAACCTTGTTAAAAAGCGGTCATGATGTATGATTTCAAGATGGAAAGGGTATTTTTTTACCGTCAGTTTTCTTCCGACCAAATAATCGGGAACACTGTAGAAGTTGCTGTCGACATAGATGAAGCCGTATTTGTCCACGTGTGCTTGTGTGAGCACGCCGCTGTCCAATGGAACCCTTTTTGGCAGAAGCTGAGGCTGCTCGCGGGCAAACGCTGCGCTTGCAGATGTGCCACTGCGTTGTTTGACACGCTCGTTCATCATCATTGTCTTCTGAGTCAAAACGGCCTGCGCGTCTCTCAGAGTCTTGAAACGTTGAATACCACTATAGGCTTTTCGCCTCAAAATCTCAACACTACGTTCGACTGCACCTTTTTCATGGCCGCTGTAAGGGTTCGTGAACCGAGGTGTATACCCGTAATACGTACTTAATCGTTTGAGCGCATCGGTCGGCTCTTTATAGCGGCCAACAAACCGTTTAAGTGCCGTTTTCGCATTATCGTAAACAATTTCTTTAGGTGCGCCTCGAATCGCTTCGAAAAACGCGATGTGCGCATCGTTGAAACTTGCGGTGTTTTCAAGCGTGTAAAGTCTTGCGAACTGATAATTGGAATACCGTAAGGTGAACACGGCGATGAAGTAGCGTCTGGGCGTTTGATCAACCCCATCAATTGTCAGTGTGACTTCGCCCCAGTCAAATTCTGCCATCTCACCAGCCTCAATCGATTGACGGACGAACGCTTCCTTAGGTTTGTTCTCTAGTGAGCTTATGAGCGCGCAAATACTTCGGTAGCTGATGTCATAGCCTTCTTCCATCAATACTTCATGGATGTCGATTTTCTTGCGAATCAACTTGCGCTGTCCGCGCTGTTTTAACGTGTCGTTTTCTTTAAGTAGGAACTTAACGCGCTCAACCAGTGCATCCGTCAGTTTGTATCGTTTCCGATTTGATGTGTCGTATCGTGGTTTCGTGCTTACGTCCATAATAATACTTTCGCGTTCGCTTTCACTATTTGCTTTTACCATTGATGATTCGTGGTGTTCGTATTCTCGGATATACTTACGCACTGTATCTCGGCTGATGTGCATTGTTCTAGCGATGTGGCTTTTGCTTTTACCTTCTAGATAAAGATTGATAATACGATGTTTCTTGCTCAAAGTAATCACCTTGTCTTCCTCCATATCGTAATTTTTATCGATATGGTTATTCTATTATTTAGGTGACGACTTTTCAATTGCTGGACTGACAAGTTTTAAATTACCATAAACAGTTTTAATGTTGCTTCATCAAACAAACAGAATGCGGCGGTTCAAAAAGAAATGAAACGTGATTATGAACACCAAGCCCAACAAAGTGAACGACGAAGAAAAACCACTCTTGAGCAATGTCAAAGATTTGTGAACACGTTAAACAGCGGTGTGATTAGAATCAATGCACAAGGTGTGATTCGTATGCTTAATCATTCAGCAGCGCATATTTTTGGTGATCAACAACTTGAAAACAAGCATTTTGATGTTTTAAAAGCGTATGAACATATATACAAAGTCATAGAAAAAGGGTTTTCTTCTCAGAATGTTGTGCATGCTCAACATAGCATCCACAATGAAATTTATGATATCAGCGTTCGCCCCCTCTTTATCTATAATACCTTCAACGGGTTAATGGTCAATATTCATAACATCACTTCAATCAAAACAGCAGAACAATTTAAAAAAAGATTCATAGCAGATGTCCCCCATGAACTGAAAAACCCATTAAGTTCGATAC
>PUMO01000214.1 GCA_003551405.1 Mollicutes bacterium
CCCGAAAGTTGTGCTTGTTTTGAGTAGTGATACGTGTCCGGATTGTCATTATTTGGACACATTTGCCCAATCTCTAGAGGATACATTCCCCGATATTGCATTTTACAAAGTGAAACGCAGTGATGTTCCCATGCTTTTTACACATTATGATGTGTATGGCGTACCGTCCATCTTTTATTATTCTAATGGTGTTCTTAAAGATACATACATAAGTAAAGCGCGCAAAACATTCGCGATGGTGAGCGCATTTATTTTTCAGGCGATCAAGAAAGAGGGATAGCATGTTCTTTTTCAAACGTAAAAAGAAAATTACACCGCCATATGAACGTACACCCGATGAGGTGGCTTTTCAGGTGTATGAAATTCAAGAAAAAAAAGAAGAAGTCCGCACTGGCTATCAGCGGTCCCGTTTTGTGTCGCCAATTTTCGGTTCCAATGTAAAAGATGAAGTGGTCATTCCGATTCGAACCAAAAATCAGCATAACCTGGATAGCCTTGACCCTTTTCGCACCCGTCCGCGTCTCAGTAAGGATGAACGCATCAAAAAATATGGTACCGCGTATCCAGAATTTGATCTTGTTCGTGGGAAAAACCTTGATGAGGTTGTCAAAGGCAGTAAAGACAGTAATCTCAAAACCCCATCCAAGATCACCCATGCTGAAATCATTGACAATAATGCAGCCAAGGAACACCCAAATACGCCTTCCCAAGACACGCATGATGAAAATACAGAAGAAAATACGGCCACAACACACGATTCTTCTGCGCCCGATTCCTTTAAGCGTGATGATACCATGCAACGGTATGCCTATTTGAAAGAAAAGCACGCAACTAAAAGTACCGAATCTGATGCAGCCGCTGATTTTGAAAACGCATCAGATTCTGAAAATGAATTAAATGCCGACCCTTCACAAAATGCTGAATCTTCTCACCCTACTCTAGAGCAGGGTGAGAAAACGCAGGAACAAACAAAAGATAAAACACCTGAAGCAACCGAACAAAGCCTCACAGAAAACGGCAACGGAACGAAACAAACGGTTACGGCGTCTGCCGATAAATATAAGAACTATCAATTGCCGCCCCTTGACTTGTTGAAAACCCCTGAAGAAGAACCGGTTGATCTCAGTGAATCGATTGAAAATCAAACTGCACGCATTAACGAAACATTCAATGAGTTTTCCATCGGTGCGCGCGTGTATACGCATACGCAAGGTCCAACCGTTACCCGCTATGAAATCGCGGTGGAAAAAGGGGTTAAGCTCAGTAAGATTACCGGGTTGTCGGATAACTTGAAAATGGCCCTTGGCGCGAAAGAAATCCGGATTGAAGCCCCCATTCCAGGCAAAAAAACTGTGGGCATTGAAGTGCCAAATGAAACCCCGCAAACCGTACATTTTAGAAACATTGTCAACCGCTCCATGTTTAAACAGGCTGCGATGCCTTTAACAGTCGCACTCGGCCTTGATATTGACGGCAACCCTGTGTATGCACCAATCAAATCGATGCCGCATGGTTTGATTGCAGGTGCTACAGGTAGCGGGAAAAGTGTCTGCATCAATACCGTACTCATGAGTTTGCTTCTAAAATATACCCCAAGCGAACTGAAAATGATGCTGATTGACCCTAAAATGGTTGAACTCACCGCTTATGATGGCTTGCCGCATTTGATCAGTCATGTCATCAATGACCCTAAAGCTGCGACCGCTGCGCTTAACTGGGTTGTGGATGAAATGGAGCGCAGATTTCAGCTTTTCAGACAGATTTCGGCACGTGACATTGATTCATATAATGAAAAAGTTGAAGATGCCTCTAAAAAATTACCATATATGGTCATCGTTGTTGATGAACTTGCCGACTTGATGATGGTTGCGTCTCAGTATGTTGAAGATGCCATCATGCGAATTACGCAAAAGGCACGTGCTTGTGGCATTCATCTGCTCGTTGCGACCCAACGCCCAAGTACCGATGTCATTAAGGGGACCATTAAGTCCAATATTCCAACCCGCATTGCCTTTAGTGTGTCTTCTAATGTGGATTCTCAGACAATCATTGACACGCCCGGTGCCGAAAGCTTGCTTGGACGCGGCGATATGCTTTATGCGCCCAGTGGGCAAACCAAACAACGTCTGCAAGGCGCCTTTGTGTCTGATCAGGACATTGAGGCAGTCACTGAATTCATTCGCGCCCAGGCATCACAAGACTATTTGTTCAGCGAAGATTCATTAATGAAAAGCGCCACCAAATCGATTGAAAACGATGATTTGCTTGATGAAGTGGCTCGTTATGTCGTACAAAAACAAGAAGCATCAATCAACAAGATTTCCAAAACCTTTTCCATCGGTTTCAACCGAGCACAACGCATTGTTGAATCCCTTGAGGCTGCCGGCATTGTAAGCGGCAACCTCGGCAGCAAAGCGCGAGAAGTATTGGTTGATGAGGCTGGGTTGGAAAATATTTTGGATGATTTGGGCTGATAGCATGAATGACAATTTCTTTAACCAAACCGAAACAGAAGCAAAGCGTGTCAAAATAAAAAAACGTATGGAGCGCAAAATGCTTTTAGTTTCGATTGCGCTCCTTTTTATCGTTTTATTACCACAATTTCGTAGTGAATACATCATGTTTGATATGATTTATGCTACCACGATGCATGATCTTTTTCCCTTTATTACCAATACTTTTTTAGAAACGGTCCCCATTATTTATCTTTTTGTTTTGTTGGCTGTTCTTTATCTTATTGGCATGCTGATAACGTTTATTAGAATGCAATTATCGAAAACAAAAGGAACACAAACATTGATCAGACGTTATCGCCGTTTTGATTTCGTTGGCTTCTTAGTGTATTTGATGGCGTTTTACATTTTCATCAATGCGTTTTGGTTTTCACTTGCCAACGTGGAAGGTAGAAGCATGGAACCAACCTTTTATGATGGTGATACCATTGTGATGCGTCATCGCCAAGAGTCGTATGACCGCTTTAAGAATGTGGTGGTGGACCCTGAATATGAGGCGGCGGACTTTTTCATTAAACGCATCATAGGATTGCCTGGTGAAACCGTTACAATCACAGGTGGCAGTGTTTATATCGATGAAAACGAACTGGATGAAAGTGCCTTTATTCCACCGGGCGTAGAAACGTACTGTGAACCAGGTTTTCCCGGAGAACATCTTTACTGTGAATATGAACTGGACCATGACGAATATTTCATTATGGGAGACAACCGGCAAGATTCCATGGATAGCCGTTACGGTATTATTGGCGCAGTCAATGAAGAACAAATATATGGAACCGTTGAATTTCGTGTATTTCCTTTCAGCGGCTTTGGGCAGGTGAACTAATCATGGCAAAAATCAATTATTATCCGGGTCACATGGCCAAAACCAAACGGCTGATTAAAGAACGTCTCAAACATATCGATATTGTTTTTGAACTGGTGGATGCCAGAGCCCCACAAGCTTCAATGAATCCAGAACTCACATCCATTATCAAAAACAAACCGCGCCTCATTTTATTGAATAAAAGCGATCTTGCGGATTCCCGTGGATTAGCAGCGTGGGAACGTCATTTCAAAAATGCGTCACTTGAAACCTTACAAATTAATGCCCTTAGTGGAAAGAACGTCCATCAAATTGTCCCCTTAACGCGAGAAATATTATATGATAAGCTTCAAAAAGAGCGTAAGCGCGGCATCAAGGAACGTCCCTTTAAAGCGCTTATAGTTGGCATTCCCAATGTTGGCAAATCCACATTGATTAACCGGTTGGTTGATAAACGCGCAACCAAAGTCGGGGATGTTCCTGGCGTGACAAGGCATCTTCAAACCATCCGTATTCATGACAGCCTTGAGTTACTTGATACACCGGGCATTTTATGGCCGAATCTTGATGATCAATCAACAGCGCTTAAACTGGCATTACTGGGAACCATTAAGGATAACTTGATTCCCAGTGATGATGTGGTTATTTTCGGTTTTGACATCCTGAAAAAGCACTATAAAAAAGCGTTTGAAGCCCGCTATGATATCACCATTGATGATTCAGATGAAGCACTGACATTGTTTGAAAAGATTGGGAAACGACGCGGCGCGCTTAAAAAAGGCAATGAAATTGACTATGATCGAGTGATTGACTTATTTTTATATGATTTCAGACATCACCAGTTTGGCAATGTCATATTGGAATGGCCCAGTAACGATGTATAAATATGAAACCCATTATTTAAATAAGGGGTACCATCATATTGCAGGAACGGACGAGGCAGGCAGAGGACCCTTGGCCGGCCCGCTTGTTGTTGCGGCTGTTATTCTCGATAAGGATGTGGTGATTGAGGGACTTGATGATTCCAAAAAACTGAGTGAATCGGCGCGCACACGTTTGGCAAAAACCATTAAGGCAACCGCAAAAGATTATGCAATCATCGTCCATAGCGCTAGCAAAGTGGACAGTCTCAACGTATATCAGTCGGCCAAGCAAGCCATGAAAGAGGCTGTTGTTGCTTTAAAGATTTGTGATTTCGTTCTTAGTGATGCAATGCCATTAACACTTGATATCCCCAGTGAATCCATCATTAAAGGCGATGCACATAGTGCGTCCATCGCAGCTGCAAGCATTCTTGCTAAGGATCACCGTGATCAAATAATGAAGGCTTTGGCAGGCCGATATCCAGAGTATGGATTTGACAAGCACAAAGGTTACGGGACAAACGCGCATCTTGAAGCATTGAAAACACATGGTCCTACCCCGCATCACAGACGAAGTTTTGCGCCTGTGCGAAAAGTGATTGAAAAGCAATTACATTTTAACATGTAGGTGAAAATTATGATTATGACACTCGATGAAATACTAAACACATCGATACACGGAAAAGTCATTGCATTTCCAACCGATACTGTGTATGGCATTGGCGCTTTATTGCACGATACTGAAGCCATAGAAAACGTGTATGCGATAAAAAGACGGGAAGTCAAAAAACCGCTTGCCATTCTTTGCGGCAGTATTGAGGATGTTAAAAATTTGTCTGAAAACTATTCGGATTTTGAATCCTTAGCGAAGGCACATTGGCCTGGAGCACTGACGCTGGTGGTTCAAAAGAGTAATCAAGTACCTTGTAGCGTCACGCGCGGTCTAAAGACAGTGGGGGTACGTATTCCTGCAGATGAAACCGCGCGGCGTATTTTAAAGACATTTGGTCCAATGGCAGTGACTTCCTTGAATTTAAGTGGTGAACCACCCATTCATACATTTGAGGCGGCCAAAGCGTATAAAGACCGTGTGGATATTTTGGTAGAAGGTGGCGACTTGGATGGAATGGCTTCCACAGTGTATGATACACTACAGGGTGTAACCCTCAGACAAGGAAGTATTGTTGTAAAGTGAACGTTCTACATGGTTTAATGTTGAGTTGTAATTTAGGGGATTTTTCGTTATAATGTAGGAAGGTTTTCCATCAATATTCAACAAGAAGGGTGAACAATAATGAGAGTAGCAATAGGTTCCGATCATGGCGGTTTTGAACTCAAGGAGAAAATTACGAAACATCTCGAAGACCGCGGCATCGATTTTAAAGATTTTGGCACGTATTTAAACGAAGCATGTGATTATAATGATGTCTCAAAGACGGTTGCAGAAAATGTTGCGCAAGGAAATTTTGCGCGCGGCATTTTAATTTGTGGCACCGGCATTGGGACAACGATTCAGGCCAATAAAGTTAAAGGTATTCGAGCGGCGCTTGTTCACGATGTTTTTACAGCAAAAGCAACGCGTGAACACAATGATTCAAACGTCCTTTCCATGGGCGGACGCATCATAGGCGATGAACTCGCCAAAATGATTGTCGATACATGGTTGGACACCGCGTTTTCCCAGGCTGAGCGACATCAACGCCGTATTGATAAACTCGAATCCTAACCATTGGATAAACGGTTTTTACTGAAACTATTTGCCATTGCATCACATTTTGTCTGGGAAATGCTGGTGGCAGTGCTGATCGGTTTTTTCGTCGGACGATTTATCGACTCTCTGCTGGACTTTGAGCGTTTCTTTGTCATTATTACGATGGTATTGGGCGCACTTGGCGCAATTGCAAACTTCATGAAGCGGATTTACCGGTTAGGAGAGAACTCAGATGAATGAAGAACCCAATATATTGGTCCGCACATTTGCGGTGGTGTGGCCTTATGTGATTATTGTGTCGTTTTTAGCATGGTTGATATTTGACCAAGTCACCGCGGTAAGTTTCTTTTTAGGGTCTATCACCAGTGTCATGTTGATGAGTCACAATTACAAAACCACGTTTAACACACTTAATAAAGACCCCGCGCTTTTAAAGCGCCGGGCAATTCAAAACTATATTTTCAGATTTATACTATACGCCATCATCTTAGTGATCGCTTATTACGGTGAAGGCCTCAGTATGATTCCAACGTTTGTTGGTTTCACGTCGTTTAAAGTCGCGTTAATGATTACAGCAGTCTTATTTCGAGGAAGTGATTAAATGAGTCCCAATATGCTTAGTTCACTCATTGTCATTATCATAGCCATGATTGTACTTATACTGCTTGGCAAGAAGGTTGAAAAGCTGGATCCTGCCAAGCCGTTTAAAGGCCCGATCTTCATAGTAGTGCTTGGTATTGATAAACTAAATGAATTCATAAAAGGGTTTTATGGTGAACACTGGCGAAAATTCACCCCATTGCTTACCGGGATTTTGATTTACTTGGCTTTTGCGAATGTGGCCTCTTTGATTGGACTGCAAACCCCGCTTTCCAATATAAACATTGCCCTTTCGTTTAGTTTACTTGCCTTTTTAATCATTCAAGTGTCCGGTCTTTGGATACGCACACCAAAAAACCGGCTGAAAGACCTGGCCAGCCCTTCACCTTTATTATTACCAGTGAACTTGGTCAGCGAATTATCAACGCCACTGGCCATGGGACTTCGTCTCTTTGGTAATTTACTGAGTGGTGCCGTGATCACTGTGTTATTCTATTCGCTGTTGCCTTCAGCACTGAGCGTCTTGCCAATCACTGTGATTGCGCATCCAATTTTCAACATTGGCTTTGGTCTTATTCAAGCCTTTGTCTATTTCATGCTTTTGACAATTTTCTTGTCAATGGCGATTGAATCATCCGAAGCATAGTTTTAATGTAAAGCACATATAAATAAATTTAATGGAGGAATTATTATGTTCTTATTAGCAGTAGAGTACAACGAATTTTTTATTCAAGGTCTTGCCATGCTTGGTGCAGGGATTGCCATGATTGGTGGTCTGGGTGCCGGTATTGGACAAGGGTTTGCAGGCGGAAAAGCCGTTGAAGCAGTCGGTCGTCAACCTGAAGCGAGCGGTAAGATTACAACGACCATGCTTGTTGGTCAGGCCATGGCCGAAACCACTGGTCTTTACTCGCTTATCATTGCATTTGTTCTTATTTTTACCACTTAAAAATCCACTGCGAGTAGGAGGCATCATTTATGATTGAATCATTCTCAAACGCCATCGACCGTTTGGTTGAGTTTTCTGGGCTGACCCAGCTTGACCCTGTGGAGATGGCCGTTCAAATTATTGCAACCATTCTCCTTATTGTTGTGGTTAAAGTTTTCTTCTGGGAAAAAATCACAGCCTTTTTAGACAAGCGCAAGGAAATCGTTGATAGCGAGCTTACTGAAGCTGCTGAACAAAACGAAGAAGCCAAGCAAATGAAAAAAGAGGCTGAAGAGACGCTTCAGGAAGCGAAAGAGCGTGCCAAAAGCATCGTTGATGAAGCAAAAAGTCGCGGTGAAGATACACGCCGTGAGATAGTCCGTGAAGCGAAAAACGAAGCGGAACGCATCAAAAACAATGCACAAAAGGACATGGACAGAGAACTCGAACTTGCACGCAATAAAATGCGCAATGAAATGATTGAGATTGCAACCCATCTCACACAAAAAGTCATTGAAAAGAAGTTGCCAAAATCAACCTATAATCAATTGATCGATGAAGCCATTAAAGAGGTCAATGAACAATGAGCGCACTTAGCGAACAATATGCAGTTGCGCTTTTTGAGGTTGCAAGTGATGCGGGTGTTTTGAATGACGTCTTAGAAGAATACGATGCTTTAAATCAAGGATTGGATGATGCATCGATGCAGTTTTTCATGCACCCAGGCGTCGAGAAAACCAAAAAACGCGATTTGATCGATTCACTTAATGTAAGTGAAACCATGCAGCATTTTCTTTATGTTCTCATTGACAATAACCGGTTCGAATATGTCCCCGATATTTATGAAGACTATAAAGCATTGATTAACAATCGCTTTAAACGCATGCACGTCATTGTCTACAGCAAACGTCCGCTGGACGCTAAACGAAAAGAAAACTTAAAACAACAATACGAAGCAAAATATAACCGTCAAGTGACCCTTGAAAATCGTTTGGATGAAAAGATTGTCGGTGGTTTGCGTTTTGAATTTGAAGGCAAAGTTATCGACGACACCATCAACCACACACTTTCCCAAATGAAGCGTCAGTTGACCAAATAGGCAGGTGAAACCATGAGCAAAGTGAATCCGGGTGAAATCAGCACCCTAATCAAACAGCAAATAGAAAAGTATTCCAAAGAAATCAAAACGGAAAGTGTTGGGACTGTCATCAGTGTTGGTGATGGCATCGCACGCATCCATGGTTTGGATGAAGCCATGAGTGGTGAACTCTTAGACTTTGGTAATGACGTTTTCGGTATGGCTCTTAACTTGGAAAAAGACCATGTGGGCGCTATTATTTTGGATGAAACTACCAATATCAAAGAGGGCGACACTGTTAAGACCAGTGGCCGTATTCTTGAAGTGCCCGTGGGTGAAGACATGCTTGGACGTGCAATCAATCCACTGGGTCAACCCATTGATGGTCTTGGCAGTATTGATACTAAAGAGACGCGCCCCCTTGAACAAAAAGCGCAGGGTGTCATGAGTCGTAAATCGGTCGATGAACCCCTGCAGACGGGAATTAAAGTGCTTGATGCCCTTGTGCCGATCGGCCGCGGCCAACGCGAGTTGATCATCGGAGATAGAAAAACTGGTAAAACTGCCATTGCCCTTGATACAATCATCAACCAAAAAGAAGAAGATGTCATTTGTATTTATGTGGCCATTGGACAAAAAGAATCAACGGTCGCACAAGTGCAACAAACACTTAAGCAACATGGCGCGCATGACTATACAATCGTTGTCAGCGCTTCTGCAAGTGAGCCCGCTCCGTTACTCTATTTGGCACCTTATGCGGGGGTAAGTATTGGCGAACACTTCATGCATCAAGGTAAAAGTGTGCTCATCGTCTATGATGACCTTTCCAAACACGCTGTCGCTTACCGTGAACTTTCCTTGTTGCTGCGCCGCCCACCAGGACGTGAAGCGTTCCCGGGAGATGTCTTTTATCTTCATTCACGCTTACTTGAACGTGCGGCGAAACTTCGTGATGACTTAGGCGGCGGTTCCATTACTGCCCTGCCCATCATCGAAACAAAAGCCGGCGACATCTCAGCGTATATTCCAACCAATGTTATCTCGATTACTGACGGCCAAATTTTCCTTCAAAGTGATTTGTTCAATTCCGGTGTACGCCCAGCGATTAACGCGGGACTATCCGTAAGCCGTGTTGGCGGTAGTGCACAAATCAAACCCATCAAAAAAGTAAGCGGGACACTTAGGCTTGATTTGGCATCTTTCCGTGAGCTTGAAGCATTTACACAGTTTGGTAGCGATCTTGATGAAGCGACGCGTAAAAAACTCGAACGTGGTGAGCGTACAGTTGAAATCCTGAAACAAGGCCTTCACGATGTTATGGATGTCAAATATCAAGTAATTAGTATTTTTGCGCTTACTGAAGGGTATTTGGATGACGTGAAAAAAGAAGATATTACACGGTTTGAATCAGAGTTGCACGACTTTTTTGAAAACGACGAGGAAGGGAAACAACTTCTTAAAACCATCAAAGAAGACAAAACCCTTCCGGATAAAGACGACATGAACAGTGTTATTGAAAAATTCAAGCGGAATTTTGCGTAAGGAGGCCATTTTATGAGTTCAATGCGTGAGATTAAAAATCGAATCAACGCAACGACAAAAACCTCACAAATCACCAAAGCCATGCACATGGTCTCAGCGGCTAAACTTCAAAAAGCAGAACGTGCGATCAAAAACTATCGTCCACTGCCTGAGCGTTTAAGCCGTGTGCTTTCGCGTGTCTTGAAAAGTGACAGGGAATTATCGCACTCAATGCTTGAAGCCCGCGAAGAAATCAATAAGACAGTTTACATCATTGTCTCAAGTGACCGCGGCCTTGCAGGCCCTTATAACAACAACATTTTCAAGGCGTTTCAAAAACACATCAATGAAACACATGACGACAACAGCGAATTTGAAATTGCGGCACTTGGGTATAAGGCGTTTGCGTTTGCGAAACGCAACGGCTATACAATGATTCATGACGACGTCATTCAAATCCGTGATGATGTGCAATTTCTGGATTTCCGGCAAATTTCCGATACGTTCATTACTGGATATCTCTCTGGGAAGTTTGATAAGATTGTCGTATTTTACAATCAATTTGTGAACACACTGACACAACATGTGCGTTCAACAACGCTTGTTCCCCTTGAACAAAACCCATTGTTAGAAGCCGAAGACGATGACGACCAGACGTACAGAACCATATATAACTATGAGCCCAGTGCTCAATCCGTGCTTCAAGAAGTCATTCCCATGTATGTAACCAACTTGCTTTACGGTATGATTTTAGAAGCCAAGGCCAGTGAACACGCCTCACGCATGACCGCAATGCAAAGCGCGACGGACAATGCCAATGATGTCATTGAATCATTGCAAATCAGTTACAACCGCGCCCGTCAGGATGCCATCACCGTTGAACTTACAGACATCATCGGTGGCGCCGAAGCGGTGAAATAAAGGAGGAAAACTATGAACAAAGGACGCGTTACACAAGTCATGGGCCCGGTTGTTGACGTTACATTTGATGAAAAACTACCGGAAATCAACCATGCAATTCACATAAAACACACGTTTGAAGGCTCCACGCCGGATATCGACTTGACACTCGAAGTCGGGTTGCATCTAGGAGACAATGCAGTCCGTACGATTGCTATGGACTCAACCGATGGTGTATTCCGCGGGATGGAAGCTATAGACATGGAAAAACCCATCAGTGTCCCTGTTGGTGATAAAACCTTGGGTCGCATTTTCAACGTTCTCGGTGAGGAAATCGATGAACGAGATCCTGTAGGCGATTCTGTTGAACGTATGCCAATCCACCGTCAGGCGCCTAAGCTTGATGAAATCAGAAGTGAAACTGAAATTTTGGAAACCGGAATCAAAGTTGTCGACTTGCTCGCCCCATATGTTAAGGGTGGTAAGATTGGTCTTTTCGGTGGCGCCGGTGTCGGTAAAACCGTATTGATTCAGGAACTTATTCATAACGTTGCTCAAGAACACGGCGGAATCAGTGTTTTCGCCGGTGTTGGTGAGCGTACCCGTGAAGGAAATGACCTTTATCACGAAATGAGCGAATCAGGGGTTATTAAGAAGACCGCCATGGTGTTTGGTCAGATGAATGAACCCCCAGGCGCACGCATGCGTGTTGGGTTAACTGGTCTAACGATGGCTGAACATTTCCGCGATAAGAAACAACAGGATGTGCTCTTATTTATTGATAACATCTATCGCTTCACGCAAGCGGGTATGGAAGTATCAGCACTGCTTGGACGTATGCCATCAGCGGTAGGCTATCAACCAACACTCGCGACTGAGATGGGTCAGCTTCAAGAACGCATCACATCCACCAAAGAAGGGTCAATCACATCCATTCAGGCTATTTATGTACCAGCCGATGACTATACAGACCCTGCACCTGCTACAACATTTGCCCACTTGGATGCGACGACAAACCTTTCACGTAAAATTTCAGAAGAAGGGATTTATCCAGCGGTTGATCCGCTAGACTCCTCTTCACGTGCTTTAGAGTCTGACATTGTTGGTGAAGAACACTACGATGTTGCACGCCAAGTCCAACAAACCATTCAAAAATATAATGAATTGCTCGACATCATTGCGATTTTGGGTATGGATGAACTCAGTGAAGATGACAAATTGATTGTTCATCGTGCACGCCGACTCCGTTTATTCCTAAGCCAAAACTTCCACGTTGCCGAACAATTCACCGGTCAACCGGGATCCTATGTGCCCATTGATGAAACCATTCGTGGATTTAAAGGCATTCTGGAAGGCAAATATGATGACTACCCTGAAGATGCTTTCCGTTTGGTCGGAAGCATAGACGATGTGGTTGAAAAAGCCAAAAAACTCAAAGAGTAGGTGATTCCATGCAAATGGTTGTAATCACACCCGCTGGAGAACTCTATAACGAAACTGTTGATTATGTTGTTGTATCCAGCCGAAATAACGGTGATTTTGCGTTAATGAAAAATCACGCGCCATTGATCAGTGCAATAGATGTTGGCTATGTGAAAATGGTTAGAAGCCAGGACGTCTTATTTACAGTGATTGTCAATGGTGCCCTTGAAGTGCAGGACAACGTGATTAGCGTTGTTGCACAAGAAGCCCATGTCGGGCTTAACAAGGACAGTGCCATGGAACACCTTGAAGAGGTTAGGAAAGCTCGTTTAGAAGAAAACCGTAAACGTACACAGGATTTCTTAAAAGCGGAACGCAAACTCAAACAAAGCATTCGCGAAGCAAAGGCTTCAAAACGCTAAAAACTCGCCCGCGACTGCGGGCGTTTTTGTTAAGGAGAGGGTGGCTTTGAAAACAACACATTATAAAATCGTATCATCCACCAACGATGTGATTAAAACTCATCTTGCATATGAAGAAGCGCCAATGATGGTGACTGCAGACTTTCAGACGAACGGGCGAGGACGCCGCGGAAGACGCTGGGAGTCTTCACAAGGGTTAAATATGCTAGCGTCTTTTTTCCATCCCGCAATTACACAACAAAACCAGGCACTGTTCATTTCGGCGCTCAGCATTGTAAATACACTTAAAGCTTACGGCGTTGATGCTAAGATTAAACTTCCCAATGACATTCACATCAATCAAAAAAAGATTGCAGGCATTCTCATAGAAAGTTATGCAATGCAATCACACTACATTATTGGTGTAGGATTAAACGTTAATCAGTCATTTGACTCTCCAAAACAAACCGCTTTAGCAGATGAGACCGGACATAATCATGATTTAACTGCCATTAAAGATCAGTTCAAAAAACACGTTAGTCAATTGGCAACACGCTCTGTTGAGAACTTATTTAGACACTTTAAGGCTTCAACAGACATGAATGCTTTGGACGTAAGCTATAAAGGAGAACGCGTCAGGTTTTATGATTTTGATGTTTCTTTGCAATGTAATACTTCTAAGGGGATGATGCCTTGCGCTGCACTGGAATTCACGTATCGAAAACAACAATAGGTTTGTAAGCGAACAAAACACAATCGCCGTGTTTAGTGCACAAACCTTTAATGGCCATTGGAATCAAAATGTTTTAATTCCCTTGAATAAGACATTTTCATTCCAATGGTTTTTTTTAATTTGCATGAATCTTTCTCATTTTGTTTATCCATAGTAATTGCTAGTTCGTCATCAATGTTGTTTGAAGTTCAAATGGTATTGACATGCAAATCATTCGCAAGTATAATGCTCGTCAAAGGAGGTGTTTTGATGTTCAAACAAGTTCAGTCCATTATATCTGAAGAATTGGATGTGCCCACAGAAAAAGTAACCAAAGAAGCCGCTATCCTCGATGACCTTGGTGCAGATTCTTTAGATGTTGTCGAACTGATTATGGCACTCGAAGAAGAATTTGAGGTTGAAATCAGTGATGAAAAAGCGCAATCATTAAAAACTGTTCAAGATGTACTCGATTATATTGAAAGTGTTAAATAAGACGTGCAATCAAGAATAGATTGATAGAAACAAGGGGAGATACCCATGAAAAACCGTGAATTAAAAACGATTATTAAAATGTTTGAGGAATCTTCTTTATCCAGTATGAAACTTGAAAAAGAAGATGTGAAGATTGAATTGAATAAGCCAAACGGTAATACTGCCGTTCACGTTCCGCATCCGGAAGCGACTGAAGATGTTTTGCATGAACCCTCCTCACAAACAGAGCAAGTTTCAGACCAAAGTGAAGAGTTGATCCCAATTAAGGCCCCGCTTGTTGGCACATTTTATGAAGCGCCTTCGCCTGAGAAGGGTCCCTTTGTGAAAGAAGGCCAATGGGTAAATAAAGGTGATACCGTGTGCATTATAGAAGCGATGAAAGTTATGAATGAAATTAGCGCGCCTCATGATGGTCGTGTGATTTCTATTCATGCAGGTGATGGCGACATGGTTCAGTATGACCAGGTTATTATGGAGTTAAAACCATGATTCAACGACTGTTGGTAGCGAACCGGGGTGAAATTGCTGTACGGATCATTCGAACATGTAAAAAACTCGGCATCGAAAGTGTTGCCGTTTATTCTGAAGCGGATGCAGATGCCCTGCATGTTCATCTTGCGGACCAAGCCGTTTGCATTGGAAAGGCACCTGCATCTAAAAGCTACTTAAATCAGGAAAACATTATTTCAGCAGCCATTGGAACAAATTGTGAAGCCATCCATCCCGGCTTCGGTTTTTTAAGTGAAGATGCCAGTTTTGCGGCGCTTGTTGAGTCTTGTGGATTGACGTTCATTGGACCGCGTTCATCGGTCATTGAATCCATGGGAGATAAATCAAGGGCCAAACAATTGATGAAAGAAGCAAACGTTCCGTTGGTTCCTGGGAGTTCCGGTGAGGTGTCGTTAGAAGAAGGCAAACAACTCGCTGAAGATATTGGATATCCAATATTGATTAAAGCCTCGGCAGGCGGTGGTGGACGCGGCATGCGCATTGTTAAACGCCGCGATCAATTTGAACAACAGTTTGACGCGGCCAAGCAGGAAGCCCAAGCCGCGTTTTCATCCGATGGTGTCTACATCGAGAAGTTTGTGGAAAATCCAAGACATATTGAAGTTCAGGTGCTTGGTGACAAGTATGGCAATGCGGTCCATGTGGGGACAAGAGATTGTTCAATTCAGCGAAGAAATCAAAAAGTTCTAGAAGAAGCACCGGCCAATATCGATGCATCTCTTGAAGCGCAAATGTATGAAGCTTCACTCAACGCTGTCAAGGCCGTTGGGTATGAAAATGCTGGCACCATTGAATATATCGTCAGTGATGACGCCTTTTATTTTATTGAGATGAACACCCGCATTCAAGTGGAACATCCTATCAGTGAAATGATCAGCGGCATTGATCTGATTGAAGAACAGCTCTGCATTGCTTCAGGTGAGGCGATACGCCACACACAAGAAGATATTACGTTCAATGGTCATGCGATTGAGCTACGCATCAATGCGGAAGATCCTAAACAGGATTTTAGACCATCTCCCGGCACCATTGGTTTGCTTCACATTCCTCAAGGGCTCGGTATACGGTTTGATAGCCCGGTTTACCCGGGTTATCAAGTACCGCCTCATTATGATTCAATGATAGGAAAACTAATCGCTCATGGGTATTCACGCGATGATGCGATTGCTAAGCTTCGCGCTGCACTTGAAGAGTTGATTGTTAGTGGAGTCACAACCAATCAGTTTTTTCACATGATGATTTTGATGAATCCTTCATTTATCAAAGGCAACGTGTCAACGGCCTATATTGAAAACCAGTTGGAGGCGTTACTTGATTATGAAACCTGATGAACTCAAAAGCCAACTAGAGAAACAAAAACAGTTTAAACATCGTCTTATGCATAAGCAATCACAATCAATCAATCCATCTAAACAACCTGACGTTCCCAAAGGCCTTTATAAAAAATGTGATGGGTGTGGTGAGACGTTTTCTGCTAAAAAGTTAGAAAAACACACACAAGTTTGTCCAAGCTGTGGATACCATTTTCGTTTAAAGGCTGTGGACCGTCTTCGTTACTTGGTCGATGAGCACTCGTTCAAAGAAAAAGGACTTGGCTATATTTCACTTGATCCGCTCTTTATTGAAGGTTACGAACAAAAACTTGAAGATGCAAAACAAAAAAGCAATATCGATGAGGCCTATATTTATGGATATGCACGTATTGAGGGCATGCCCCTCGTTATTGGCGTGATGGACTCTTATTTCATGATGGCCTCCATGGGCAGTGTGGTCGGTGAAAAAATTGCCAAGAGTGCTGAGTATGCCATCCAAAAGCGTTTGCCGCTTGTCATGTTTATTGCATCGGGCGGCGCGCGTATGCAAGAGGGCATTTTTTCGTTAATGCAAATGGCGAAAACCTCAGGCGCTATCAAACGACTTCACGAAGAAGGGTTGCTTTTTATTAGTGTTCTTACGCACCCAACAACCGGTGGTGTCAGCGCATCGCATGCAACGCTGGCGGATATCATCATCGCAGAACCTAATGCATTGATTGGGTTTGCCGGACCCCGTGTGATTAAACAAACCATCAAGCAAGATTTGCCTGAAGGCTTTCAAAGAAGTGAATTTTTAGAAGAAAAAGGCATGATTGACACCATTGTACATCGTCATAATTTAAGACATACACTACACAAATTGCTGAGTATGCATGAAGTATCGGGGGTGTAACCAGTGGATATACTAGAAAAAGAGAAAAAACTTTTAAAATTGGAAGAAGAACTAAAAAGTCTCGATGATCCATCCGCAATCAAACAGATTACTTCACAAATCAAAGATTATAAACAAGAAATGATGACTGAGTTGAATGCGTGGGACAAAGTACTCCTCGCGCGTCACCCTAAACGTCCCAATGCTCAGGATGTTATTGATCATATTTTTGAAGATTTCATTGAAATGAAGGGGGACCGTCTTTACAGTGATGACCGAGCAATCATCGGTGGCGTGGCATTTTATAAAGACCGTCCTGTAACTATCATTGCCCAACAAAAAGGAAAAACGACTGAAGACAACATTCATACCAATTTCGGTATGCCCCATCCTGAAGGATACCGGAAGGCCTTAAGACTCATGAGGCAAGCAGAAAAATTCAAACGCCCCATTGTCACTTTCATCGACACCCCGGGCGCATTTCCTGGTATTGGCGCGGAAGCGCGCGGACAAAGCAATGCAATCAGTGAGAATCTATTTGCGATGAGTGATATGGAAGTTCCCGTTATTGCGATTGTACTAGGTGAAGGTGGCAGCGGTGGTGCGCTCGCTATTGGTGTAGGCAATCATGTCTACATGCTGGAACATTCAATTTATTCAATTCTCTCACCCGAGGGCTATGCATCCATTTTGTGGAAAGATTCAACACTTGCCCAAAAAGCTGCAGAAGTGATGAAAATAACCGCATCGGACTTATTGGAATTTAACATGATAGAAGGCATCATACCTGAGCCATTGGGCGGTGCGCACCATGATTATAAAAAAACATTTGATTCAATAGATCAAACTTTGGATCAAGCATTACAATCATTTAACAATAAAACAGCGCAAGAAATCAAAGATCAGCGCTATAACAAGTTTAGAAGCCTTGGGTTCTTCCAGCGCTTCAATTATGATAACTTAAAAGGAGTCATCAGTTAATGGGAACAAAAATTATTTCTACAGGGGCTTATCAACCGGACAATATGGTTACCAATCAAACCATGGAACAATTGGTTGAAACCTCTGATGAATGGATTAAAAGCCGCAGCGGCATTGAAAAGCGTGCCATTACGGTTGATGAAAACACCTCGGACCTAGCATTTAATGCCGCAACGATGGCACTTAAACGTGCTGGTATGGACGCCCAAGAATTGGACATGATTATTGTTGGTACAGTAACCGGTGATTATGTGTTCCCCGGCATTGCACAACTGCTTCAAAAACGCCTGGGTGCTAAAAACATTCCAGCGTTTGATGTCAATGCTGCGTGCACTGGCTTTATTTATACACTTGAAATTGCAGACAAGATGATTCGCAGTGGTGCCTACAAAAATATTTTAGTCATCGGTGCAGAAGCATTAAGCAAATATACCGACTTTTCTGATCGCAACACCTGTGTACTCTTTGCGGATGGTGCCGGTGCCGCAATTGTATCACATCACGATGATGATCAAATTTTAGCTGTCAGTGCACACACTGAAGGCTCAGCTGAATACCTTAAGA
>PUMO01000088.1 GCA_003551405.1 Mollicutes bacterium
ATCTGAATAATCTTCATAACTTTCACCTGGCACGGCTGCTGCGTCCAAGTTACCTTCTAGGAATTCTTGGAAGCGTACGTCGTTACCGTCGATGACACGCACAATTCGGTGAGTGAAATCATGGCGATCAGGATCGTGGAAGTTTTCGTTTTCGCTGAAACGAAGCACTACGTCATCTTCCCAATAATCGAGCACGAACGGTCCGTGTGCCGCAACATATTCTGGTGCCGTACCATATGCGCCGCCGTCTTCTTCGGCCCATTCATACACATGTAAGTTGATTGGTGTAAGTACGAAGCTGGTTAACCAGTATTGAACACGCCAATCATCCATTTCAACTTCAAATTCAAGTTCAAGGGTGTGATCATCAATGGCTTTAATACCGACTTCATCCCACTCAACTTCCCCTTCACGGTATTCGCGTGAATTAAGGATGCGTTGTGCTGGGTTGTCAAAGTTTCCACCACCGGCCCACGCACGGAACCACTCTTCATCCATGGCTTTCTTGTACGTATCTTCAAAGTCATGAGCGGTAATCTCTTCGTGGCCATCAGGGAAACCGGATGTATCGGTATCTTCATGATAACTCCACTCTAAACCTTCACGAATTGGGATATGGAACTTATTACCAGTCATACGACCAAATTCGTTTTCACTCAAGTCTTGACCTTGAGGGAAGTCAGCTGCCAAACCAGGTTGTACTTCCCAGTTATCCGCAGCATCATTGAGATCAAAATAGTAAAGGGAATCTTGGAAAAGCGTAAGCATATCCGCTGAGTCAGCATCTTCATATTCCCACTGATGCATGGTTGTTGGGCTGTTTTGAAGGGCTGTACGGTATGTATAATTGTCAGGTTCACCTTGGACACCCGGTTCAATTTGCAAACCTTCATCATCGTCTACAAATTCCGCGAATGAAACCGCCCATTCCAGCACTGGCACCGCTTCATCTACAGCGAGGTCCATGCGGTCTGTGTTATACATTACGTAACCAGAGTTAGAAAACAGTGGCACGCCACCTTTTACGGTCTCCATCAGATAACGTTCTGCAGCACCGAAGAATGTGTTGCGTGTTTCTTCGTCCGCAAACTTGAGGTCATAAACGCCATCAGCATAAGGCACGCCAAGTACTGAGATTGTACGGTCAACTGTCGCACTTAACCCTTCGCTGTCCTCGACACTGTAGGTTAATGTGTAGTCACCCGGCTCATTGCTATCAACGCTACCGTCAACTTGGATGTCAGAAGTAATATCATTACCTTCACCATCCGCAGCGCTAACACCATCCATAGGGTCAAAATCGGAACCTAGACCGATTTCTCCATGATCGGCCCCACTGATTGTTGGTTCTCCTGGGTCACCGTTGTCTTCGGGATCTTCCCCATTACAAGCGGCAAGGGAGAAAACAAAGGTTCCTAATACAAGAAACAAGAATAGCTTTTTCATTAAATCTCTCTCCTTTTTTGATTTTTTTTATAAACACTCCGAAGATTCCGAACTCCATAGCCCTCTCAATCATGACTGGGAACAACGTTTTGGGAATTGTTATATACTTTTTAAGTATACAATCGTTATTCCTGGTAATAATTTGAAGGCACATGGTATTTGGAGATAGTCAGAGTTTATAAACTTTATTAAAGTATAGTCCTTATTATACGCTTTAGCCTCCTATCTACATAAACCAATCATGTGAAATTCATTTTAATCATGGTTTGTTACAGTATTGCTATAAGGGTATAAAAATGGTTAGTATACATTATACAATAAAATCATGGGGGAATAAACAATTTTTTTGAAATTCGTCATTTATTAAACGTAATATTGTTCTTAAACGTATGGAATATTTGAAATCTATGGAAGGGTGATGTGTGTAGCGCCTATGGCAGAATAAACTATTTCTATGGTTGTCTCGTTGATTCTTCCTGGTAAATTAGTAAATACAGTGAATGTTACTGTCTCTTGATCAAATGTCATGAATACATCTTCTAGCTCACCCAGACCCTCAATGACTGAGGGGACCATATATTCATCTTTTAAGCGATACATGTCTTGATGTGGCGCAAAAAGCGATAATGAGAGCGCGTCAAGATGAATGTAGTTTTCAATTGGGTTGATAGCCAGTTCTACAGTTTGGTCATTTTGGACATCAATGAATGCAATGGGGGTTTTTGATGCATCCACATAATAGGTTCTATCATTGGTTTGATAACGGTAAAGTTCACCATCCACTTCGAGCGTTTGGGAAAGTCCGGTCGGGCTCAATGCATCAACCATTACTCGTTGATGATAGTTTTCTTGATTGATGAGTGCGTCAAATGCATGATCATAAGTCTCACGACAACCTGATAGAACCATAAAGAAACCCACCAAAGCCAATGCCCGTTTCAAAGACATCGCCCCCTGTATATTAAATTTTTAACATTATACCACATTGCTATGGTATTGAAACAAAAAATTACCAGTTTGGATGATATAAAATCATATCAAAGAGGATGTAATATGCCAAATAAATCATCCCTAACACTGTCCCCACAATCATGGCTTTTGAATCACCGGGACGATGATCTTTTATAATCATGAAAACCGGAAATGTCACCCACGGCGCGACCAATCCGGCCATAAAATATAATATTCTTAGTGTAATAATGCGTTCGATAGACCGATTATCAACAAAAGCCTGGGGTGCGCGTGTCGACCGGCGTTTAGAATAAATGGAGCGAAAAGGGCTTTCTTTATCTGCCATTTAGAAACCACCCCTCAAATAAATTAAACGCTTCAGCTGGGAAATAGCCTTCAAAGTAAAGTCTAAGTGCGTATACGAATGCCATCGGACTTTGCAAAGCATCACGTAAATAAAGAATCACTATGATTAAATAAGTCAATAACAATCCCACATGCGCACCAATGACAAGTGGTCTAAACAAAAAATTCATCCGCGTCTTTTCAAGTGCCAAAAACCCTAAGGTAACTGGCAAATAGGTAAATAAACTGGTTCCGAATGGAATTCCTACAAGTATGAAAAGAAATGATGCGAGTTTTTTTAATGGTGGCATGGTGGTGAATTTCGGATTCACATCTTGCATTCAATCGCTCCTTAACACTTTAAAGCAACAAAGTGTTTTATGGAATTTTAGCACACATTCATTCAATTGCATATGAAAAATGATAAATTTTCATAAACATTTCAACGGCAACAAGATTTTGATATACTATGTATAGATTGACACTGAAAGGAATGAAACTATGCCGCTTGATATTTTACCAACGACGTTAATCACTATTGTCATTGTGATTACGGTACTTATTATCTATTATATATTAAAAACCTTACTAAACAAATATTATCAGTCCATAAAAAACCGAACGGTTGTATTCATTTTTGCATTATTTTTTATCATTATTATTGGCGCTGCCAATAGTATCTTGTTTTTATGGGGGTATGACCCCGTTGATTATTTCAGGAGTATTGGGGTTGATGCGACAACATTTTTAGAAGAGCACGTCCCCCGTTTAATCGCAACCGCGATTATTACGTTTGTCTCGCTTTTAATTTTAAAAATAGTGACGATTTCTTTGAAGCGCGTTGGACGCGGTCCTTCGCCAAATCAGCGTCGCAAACAAACCATTGCCAAAATCTCGATGAGTATTAGTAAATATATTGTGGGCATCATCACCATTTTGATCGTGCTTTCAGTATGGGGGCTCAATGTTGGTCCAGCTTTGGCGGGACTTGGTATTATGGGGATTGTGATTGGTCTGGGCGCACAAAAGTTTATCAATGACTTAATCAGTGGGTTTTTCATCCTCTTTGAACACCATTTCGATGTCGGTGACTGGGTTGATATCAATGGCTTTATGGGAGAAGTGATTGATATCGGACTTAAAACCACGAAGGTGCGTAACTTCAAAGGGGAAATTCGCATCTTTAACAATGGCTCAATTGATCCTGTATCCAATTTTTCCATTAGCACCGCATTGGCAGTGGTCGATTTTGATATCGCTTATGAAGAAGACATTGAAGAAACCACTAAAATCCTTACGGATAACTTACCAGTAGCCAAAGAAGAAATTAGTGCCCTCTTAGAAACACCGCGTGTCCTGGGCGTGGTCAATTTGGCAGAAAGTGGTGTGACCCTTCGAGTCGTCGCAATGACACAAAGCATGACCCAGTGGCAAAGTGAACGCGATCTGCGCCGCATTATTAAACGAATTTTAAACCAAAACGGCATCGAAATCCCGTTCCCGCAAGTTACTGTGCATCAAGCAAAACCCAAACAGTCAAAATAACCATGCCACATAGAAGCAACTATAAAAAAGGCCTGAGTTCAACGATCGTGACTTCAGGCCTTTTTGTATGGGTGGTTATACATAACCCACCGGTGCGATATAAATAACAAAACGATTTGAGCCATCCAAGTTTAACCATTGATTCGCTG
>PUMO01000096.1 GCA_003551405.1 Mollicutes bacterium
CATAGACCACATTGGAAGTAATGGTAAGTAAACTGAGGGTAACCACACTGTTTCTATAAGTATATTGCTGGCGCAATTTTTCCATGAACCGTGAGACAACTTCACTGGCAATATCATCAACACGATCATCGTTATTACCAAAGTAGGGGAATGACCCTTCAATCTCGAAATCGGTGATGAGTCCGCTTGTTTCATCCTTAATTGGCTTAACAGTAGCATACTTTATGGCGCTTAGTGAATCTGCAACCACACTGATGCCTGCAATCCCTGTGGCAAAATGACGGTTGACCTCTGCGTCATGCAGGGCCATTTGTGCGCGTTCGTACGCGTATTTATCATGCATGTAGTGAATGGTGTTTAATGCAGAAACGTAGGTTTCACTGACCCAGTCCATGACCTTGTCGAAACGTTCCATGACTGCTTCATAATCCAGTGTGTCGCCTTCATAGATGTCAAATGCGTCCGTTACCTGGTCTCCGCTCATTTCATCTCTTCCGCCGTTAATTGCATAAAGCAATGCCTTCGCAAGATTGGCGCGTGCCCCAAAAAACTGCATTTCCTTACCGATTGTCATTGGGCTCACGCAGCAAGCAATCGCATAATCATCACCGTGTTTAGGACGCATAATCTCATCATTTTCATATTGAATGGAACTGGTCTGTGCGCTGACTTTTGCACAAAAGTGTTTAAAGTTTTCAGGCAGCGAGGAACTCCAAAGCACGGTGAGGTTCGGTTCTGCGCTTGTGCCGAGATTAAAAAGGGTCTGTAAATAACGATACGTTGTTTTTGTGACTAAGCTGCGTCCATCATGACCCATACCCCCAAGTGATTCAGTAACCCACGTGGGATCGCCAGTAAACAGTTCATCATATTCAGGGGTTCTAGCGAAGCGGATCATGCGCAATTTCATGATAAATTGATCGATGAGTTCTTGTGCCTCGGTTTCGTTTAAAACACCATCTTCAATATCTCGTTCAATGTAGATGTCGATGAATGTTGCCGTTCTTCCAAGGCTCATCGCAGCCCCATTTTGTTCTTTTACAGCACTCAGGTAACCAAAATATGTCCATTGGATGGCTTCTGTTGCATTGTGTGCAGGACGTGTGAGATCAAATCCGTAAAGCTGACCCAGCTCAATCAGTGCATTTAGCGCATTGATTTGTTCCTGGATTTCTTCGCGCTTTCGGATGTTCTCTTCATTCATTGGGGTTTTATAATTAGATTTTTCAATTTTCTTTTCTTCAATCAAACGGTTCACACCATAAAGGGCAACGCGTCGATAATCTCCAATGATGCGTCCGCGTCCATACCCATCGGGTAGGCCTGTAATAATCCCGCTGCGTCTGGCCTTTCTTACTTCCTGCGTATAGGCGTCAAAAACACCTTGATTGTGGGTCTTGCGGTATTTATTAAACACTTCATCCATTTTAGGAGAAATCTCATAACCATAAGCCCGCATTGCTTTCTTGGCTAGATTGATCCCGCCATAAGGGTGAAAAGCCCGTTTAAAAGGCTTGTCAGTTTGAAGCCCGACAATGTTTTCAAGATCTTTATTAATATAGCCTGCATCATGACTGGTGATACTTGAAACCGTATCTGTATCCACTTCGAGAACGCCACCGTTATTAAGCTCTTTTAACAGAAGATCGCGCACAGTATCATTAAGTGCTTTAGTGTTGGATGTTGGGCCTTTTAAAAATTGTTCGGACCCTTTATATTCATGATAATTCTTTTGTATGAAATCGCGGACATCAATGGTCTCTTGCCATATGCCACTTTGAAATTTGTTCCAGGGATTCATCAAACCACTCCTATAATACAGATTTTTGTTATCAAAACAATTCTTATTTTAATAGAGCGCTTTAAAAGCTGCAACCATTTTATTAAATTTTATAAAGTTACCGCTTTCATTGTTTGTGTAGTCTATTACTTTGGTAGAGCAAGCATAGTGTAAAAAATGGCTTAAAAAAGCTTTTTCTGTATTACAAATTAAATGAAAATCGTTTGTTTCAGTCTAGTTAAATTATAAATAAGCGTTCAATTTAACTATGTTTCAATATATTTAATTAAATGTAGTTAAATTGCTTTCTTTTTTGTATCGGTTGATTTAAAATAATAATTGAAAATAAAAAGGGAGTTGTTCAAATGAATACCAAACAAATGGTTATGACAGCACTATTTATTGCTATGGTGTTTGTTGCGACGAATATACGTATCCATATTCCTATTGGTACGGGTGGTCTTATTCACATTGGGACGCTTACCATGTTTGCGATTGCATTAAAATATGGGCCCTTGCAAGGTGCCATCAGTGGTGGCGTTGGCATGGCAATTTTCGATGTTTTCGCAGGATGGACTGCATGGGCGCCCGGCACATTGGTCATCCGTTTGTTGGCTGGATTTTTAGTTGGAAAGCTGGCGGCGAACGCAGGGGATGATGCGAAACTTCAAAATTTATTGGCCGTGTTTGTCGGTGGACTTGTTATTATTGGCGGATATTACGTATTTGAAGCGGTGTTCCTAACACACTACACGACAGCTTTTGCAAGTATTCCTGGCAATATTGCCCAAGTGGGCATTGGCAGCTTAGCGGTCTTTTTACTTGGTTCCTTGCCTGAAAAAAGCATGCTGGAAACGCAAAGTATCAGCACATAATTTAAAACGTGTCTTCAATTTTGAAGACACTTTTTAATGGTACAATATGCTTGAGGTGAGTTAATGAATCCTTCGACGATGATCGTGTTCCCGCATCAATTGTTTGAAACGTTACCAAACCACATCCAGAGGGTGTATGTTATTGAAGACCCTTTATTTTTTTATGATACAAATGTTCAGATTCGTTTTCATAAACAAAAATTATTGTTACACCGTGCCTCCATGCATGCTTACACACAAAAACTTCGCAAGCGAGGGTACTCTGTTCACTACATTGCTTACGCCGATGCCAATTTGATGGATGTTTTCGCTTTAATCGGTGAAGCGCAAGTCATGATTTGGGATGTAGTGGATGACTATTTATCACGGCGCATTCATTTTGCGGCGCAAAAACAAAAAATCACTGTTAAGTGGGAAAAAACCCCAATGTTTTTACTGGACAATGATGCACTGAATACATATTTTGAAAACAATGATTTTTATATGCACCAGTTTTATGTGCATCAGCGTAAAAAATATGGGATTTTAATGGAAAACGGCAAACCTTTGGGTGAGCGTTACAGCTTTGATGTTTTTAACCGTAAAAAGTTACCAAAAAACATTTCTGTACCGCCGTATAAGAAATTCTTCAATCATGATTTAATTACACGTGTTAAACCAAGCATTGATAAAGAATTTCCGGATCATCCCGGATGCATGGATGCATTTGATTATCCTTTAACAAGAGCAGAAGCGCTTAAAGCGCTTGATGATTTTTTGGATCATCGATTTGATGCCTATGGCCCTTATCAGGATGCCATTGATTCTTTTCAATCAGTCCTCTTTCATTCAAGACTGTCTTCGAGCCTAAATATTGGCCTTATAACGCCTAGTGATGTTGTGGCTAAGACACTTGAAAGAAACGTAGCCATTGCGTCTAAAGAGGGGTTTTTAAGGCAAATCATCGGATGGCGCGAATTTATGCGCGCTACATATGTTCTCAAAGGCCGTTACATGCGAACCAAAAACTATTTGAATCATACCCGAGACTTGCCGCAGTGGTTTGAAGCTGGAAAGAGTGGGCTCGCGCCTTTAGACAATGTCGTGAAGCGGCTACATAAAACGGCTTATTCCAACCATATCGAGCGCTTGATGATACTTGGCAATATGACCATGCTTTTACGGATTCATCCAGATGAGGTTTACCGATTTTTCATGATGTATCACATTGATGCGTATGATTGGGTCATGGTTCCCAATGTATATGCCATGAGTCAATATGCAAGCGGGCCCTTATTAACGACAAAGCCATATTTCAGTGGCTCGAATTATATTTTAAAGATGTCTGATTATGGTAAAGGCACATGGTCACAGCACTGGGATGCACTGTTTTATCTCTTCTTAAGGGATAATCAGGACTGGTTAAGCAACAACCCAAGACTTAGAATGTTAATGGGCCATTTAAAGAAAAAAGATGCATCGACCATACAAGCTTATGAAACCATGGCTTCGCCGTATTTAAACGATTAATCTTAGGCGTAAAAGGAGGCCAATCATGCTACAACCATCATCAACCATTTTAGAAAAACCCTATGACGCCATTATTAAAACCAGGCCCAAGTCTCTTTTTTATGTTCATATTAGCGACATTGTCAATCCGCTAGGGTTTAGTTTTGAACAGGGGGCGGGCCATCCATTCACCGAGTCTATGATTGAATACGGACAAAACCGTAATCTAAGCAGTGATGCATCTTTTATGGTTCGCTTTTA
>PUMO01000033.1 GCA_003551405.1 Mollicutes bacterium
GGGTGGGTGTGCGCATTCATGCCGGTGGAATTATGATCTTTTTGCGGACGATACCAAACAAAATACTTCAATGCCTTTTTCGATGGCATCCAAAGATTTACAGAGTGTCAAATATATTTCTAAACTCATCGACCTCGGCATCGATTCTCTGAAAGTTGAAGGGCGCATGAAAAGCATCCACTACATTGCGACCGTTATGAATACGTATCGACAGCTTATTGATGAAATCACTGGCAATGATAAAGTGGATTTACCCAAATACTTGCTTGAAATCAAAAAGGCTGAAAACCGTTTGACATCCAAAGGATTCATGGAAGGCATGAGTGACGTCGATGCGCAATTATATAACTTGCGCAGTGAACAACCCACACAAGAATTTGTCGGCATCATCCGTGATGTTGACCCAAGAACCAACACCATTACGTTAGAACAGCGAAACTATTTTGAAGTCGGGGACTTGCTTGAAGTGTTTTCCCCCAATTTCGAGCCCACTACCTTTATGGTTGAAAACATGAAAGACGCGGATACAAACGAGCCACTTGCGGTTGCCCGCCATCCGAAACAACGCATTCAAATGCCCTTGCCCTTGCCGGTTTCAAAATATGACATGGTACGAAAAACACGACAATCCTAAAAAAATTGTCACGCCACAATAAACGTGATAAAATAGCGTTAATAATCAAGGAGGCACCAACTATGATGGAAAACACAACGAACAATAAAAATGGAACACAATCGTACAAACTGACCCCTTCAGGGCTAGAGAAACTTAAATTTGAACTCGAGGATTTAAAAGGTCCTCAACGTGAACGCAACTTAGAAGCACTCAAAGAAGCGCGTGCACAGGGTGACCTGTCTGAAAACGCAGACTATGAAGCCGCCCGCGACGAACAAGCCCGCATTGAAGCACGCATCAAAGAAGTGGAAAACATTATTAAAAACGCTGAAATCATTCGTGAAGATGCGTCCACAGGTAAAGTGTCCCTGGGCAATACCGTCAAACTGAAAATTGCTGGTAAAGACCCTGTTGAATATACCATTGTGGGTAGCTTGGAAGCGGATCCCTTTAATAATAAAATTTCCAATGAGAGCCCTGTAGGCAAAGCAGTGATTGGCCATAAGAAGGATGAAACAGTACGTTACAAAACTGAAGCTGGCAAATCGATTGAAGTACAAATTTTGGATGTGAAATAAAGAATGATTTTTCATTCTTTTTTTCATCAAATGGAGGGGAAACCATGGTCGGCGTAATTTTTGCGATGGACAATGAGCTTGAAGGATTTCTCAATCTTTTTGACGATAAAAAAACTCATGAAATTGAAAATCTCGTTGTTTATGAAGTGTTGCTTGAAACAACCAAAATTTATGTGACTAAAAGCGGCATCGGCAAAGTCAATGCGGCTTATGTCACGACACAGTTTTTAAACCTTTTTCCCGTAAATTATCTGTTCAATACCGGCATCGCTGGCGGGGTTGGCGTCAATAAGGGTGAGATTGTGCTTGCAAGCACAACCTTTTATCATGACGCGGACGCGACAGTGTTTGGCTATGAACGCGGTCAAATTCCTGGCATGCCCGCTTTTTATGATGCCAGTCCTTATTTGCTTGAACAGTTCAAACGTTCTATCGATGCGCCTTATAAAGAAGGCAGCATTGTGTCGGGTGATTCATTTGTGACAAGCATGTCAGCGCTTCAAGGGTTTGATACCTCCGGCATTTATGCGATTGATATGGAAAGCACCGCCATTGCCCAAATAAGTCACCGTTATAATGTGCCCTTTTTAGCGTTTCGCATTATTTCCGATGTCATTGGTGAAAACACTGAGGGCACCCTTGAAAGTGATGTGACCAATGCCATTGATATTTCAGCGCGCGCGCTTAAAAAAGTGTGTGCATTACTGTGAAAACACAAACAACCATTAACGGTGAACCTGTTGATGTCACACTGATCAAAAGACGCGGCCAGCGCCGAATCATTGTCCACAAAATGGGTGCGTCCGCTTACAAGGTGACCGCACCCAAACACGTGAGCATGAAACATATTATTCATACGATTGAGGCCAATCACGAAACGGTTTCGAAGTTACCCCCTAAACTCTCAATGGATGACTACCTTTCCTCACTTGAGGCCATTGATATTTTTGGAGCCCCTGTTTCGGTGTCTTTGCACTATGGACCACCTCACGTTGAATGGAATGATGAAGGGCTTATTGTCACTTTAAAGTCTCTTTCACACCAAAACATCACCAAACATTTAAAACAGTTTTTAAAATCCATATTGTTGCGTGAAGTAAATGCACTCCATGCTCAAGTAAAACAAAACCATGCATTTTTGCAATCCCCAATCACGTTTGATGCGCAATTCATGCATTCACGGTTTGGTTCATGCATTCCTTCCAAACGTCGCATTAATTTTAATTTGGCACTTGTGCATTATCCCAAAGAGTTTTTACATCATATTTATTATCATGAAGTGGCGCATTTAGTGTACGCCAATCATTCCAAGGCGTTTTATCAGACCCTCACCACACTAGACCCGGCGCACACCATGCATGCGAAAGCGTTGCGTACCCTTCATAATAAGTACTTGCGTGACATCGAAGCGCGCCTTTAGTATAATGTGCGCATAGGAGGCCATCATGATTCATTATTTCTTAAACGCCCATCAATTCTTGCCTTATGATCATAAACGAGACATTTTCTCCATCAACTATGACTCACTTTATGAAGTGGGCAAGCGCGTATTGCTTTTTGATGTGGACAATACAATTATTCCCTATGATGAATCTTTGCCCGACCAACGTGTTAAAGCCCTTTTTGACATGATTAAGGACAAAGGCTTTTTTGTCGTTTTGATTTCCAACAACAATGCAAGCCGTATTGCGCCCTTCGCAAAAGCTTTGGACCTTCCCTATGTAGCAATGGCTAAAAAGCCGCTTAAGCGCGGGTTTAAACGCGCCCTTCAGACCATTGAAATCCCTTATGACCTAAGGGAAGTGTTGCTGGTGGGCGATCAACTCATGACCGATGTTTATGGTGCTTCGCGTCTTGGGGTTTCGACCATACTGGTCACACCAATCAAGCGCAAAAGTGAAAAATGGTATACAAAGATTAACCGCAGAATAGAAACAAAAATGTTAGAAAAAATCAAACGTGAATATCCTTCTCAGTATGAGTCTTTGCGTTTGTTTGAGAGGTGAACTGATGAACAAAACATGTGTTGGCTGTGGAGGAACGCTTCAAAATACAGCCAAGGACCAGCCCTTTTATACCCCGAAAGATTTAAGTGATGATACACCGCTATATTGCATGCGGTGTTACCGCATGCGCCACTACGGTAAGGTCATTCCTTCATATATTGACCATGATGATTATCCGGCCATTTTAGAACAAATTGCACCAAGAAGCGCGATTGTCAAAGTCATTGACCTTTTTGATGTGGAAGGCTCAATCATTCCTGCCATTGAAAAGTTCGCCCATAGTGATTCTTTGCATATTGTTGCGAATAAACGCGACTTGTTACCTAAAAGTGCCAATGATACCAAACTGAAGCATCGCGTGAATACCATTCTCTTTGAATACGGCATCAAGCCTAAAAGTGTGCAGTTGGTCTCAGCGGTTAAAGGGCATGGGATTGATGCACTTATCGACATGCTAGCAGCGCTTGATAATGACATTTATGTGGTGGGGGCATCGAATACTGGTAAATCCACGCTCATTAATGCGATGATTTCTGCAACCGCCGGCAAACGAAGCGATGTCATTACCACATTCAATGTGCCTGGGACCACCCAAAACTTAATTGCCATTCCCTTTGAAGCACACACCCTTTATGACACACCCGGATTAATCCAGCGCAATCACTACAACCGATTGCTTGATGAATCAATGGTTCGCATGGTTCATCCACGCGGTGAAATTAAACCCAAAACCTTTCAGCTTAATCCCAACCAGACCCTTTTTCTGGGTGGGGTGGCCCGTTTGGATTTTATTTCAGGGTTACCGAGCAGTTTCACCGTATACACATCGGATAAAGTGCATTTGCACCGGACGAAATTATTGAATGCTGATGACTTCTTTGAATCTCACGCTGGTGATACACTGGTTCCACATGTTGCTTCGGCGATGTGGATGCATCAATATTCCATCAACACAAGGGATAAAACAGACATTGTCTTGCCGGGTCTTGGATTTGTTACCATCAGCGGACGCGGCGTTGTGCGCGTGCATACACCGCGCGATATTACCCCTTATCAACGAGGGGCGCTCATTGGATGAACGTGCAAGCAACCATAAAAAAAGACTTAAAAGAAGCACTTAAAGATGATGACTCCCGGTTTAATCATATCATGCGTGTCATCGATACCGTACAGGCACTTAGTGA
>PUMO01000069.1 GCA_003551405.1 Mollicutes bacterium
AGTGCAGCTGGCCAACAACACAGTGGAACACGCTTCAAGCCAGTGCACCCCATACATAAACATACAGGGGCACCGGGCGCGTGTCACATGCTTCATCATTGATATGCAGCAACAATTTGACATCATACTGGGGGATACCTGGCTGAGTGCTGTGAAGGCAAACATTGATTATGCTTCCAACACTTGCACAGTGCAGAAGAAAGGCCAGAAGTTTAAGCTGCACCCTGAGATTGAAGCCATACCCTCAGCCATCCCTTCAAACATACACTCAATGCTGCTCAATCACATTGCAGTGAAACGAAGCGTACGGAAGGGTGCAAAGGTATTTGCAGTCCAGGTTAAGCCATCAGCAACGACTGATGCTGTGCAAGCTTCTCCTCCCTTACAAGCCTTGTTACAGGAGTACAAAGATGTGTTTACTCCTATCTCAGAGCTGCCACCGATTCGGGACACGGGGCACACAATTCCTCTTGAGCCGCACGCAAAGCCCCCTTTCAGACCTATGTTCAGGCTGAGCCCCAAGGAACTTGAAGAAGTCGAGCGACAAGTCAAAGAACTACTTCGTCACGGCCTCATTGAGCCTAGCTCTTCTCCCTTTGGTGCTTCAGTTCTGTTCGTTGCGAAAAAGGATGGCTCCTTGCGTATGTGTATCGATTACCGAGCACTCAATAAAATCACGGTCAAGAACAAGTACCCCTTACCCCGAATTGACCAGCTCTTAGATGCCTTGAGCGGTGCACAACTGTTCACCAGCTTAGACCTGCAATCTGGGTATCATCAGATACGAATCACCGACGAAGATGTTGCTAAGACCGCTTTCCGCACTCCCTTCGGACACTATCAATTCAAGGTCCTTAGCTTTGGCCTCACAAATGCTCCAGCCACCTTTCAAGCTGCCATGAACAACATGCTCAGGCCATACCTCAACAAATTTGTGGTGGTATACATTGATGATATACTCATCTTTAGTAAAACCCAGGCCGAGCATATTAACCATGTCCGCAAGGTCCTTGAGCTTCTGAGAGAACACAAGTACCACATCAAGCTGTCAAAATGCGAGTTCGAGCAGCCAGAGGTTAAGTTCTTGGGCCATATTGTGGGCAGAGATGGAGTGAAAGTGGATCCAGCCAAGACAGCTGTCATTGAGCAATGGACTCAGCCCAAAACGGTGCATGAAGTGCGCTCGTTTGTGGGACTGGCAACATACTTCAGGCGCTTCATTGAGAAGTTCTCACAGATGGTTGCACCTCTGACCAGATTGACAGGCAAGGACATACCCTTTATATGGGACGAATCGTGCCAGCGCGCCTTTGAACAAGTCAAGCATGCGCTCACAAATGCACCGATTCTAGCACTCCCAGACTTTCAGCTCCCTTTTGAAGTAGTCACTGATGCGTCCATTGAAGGCCTCGGTGGTGTACTCTTGCAGGATGAAAGACCTCTAGCATACGAGAGCAGGCGTCTCATCCCAGCTGAAGTCAATTACACTACTGGAGAACAAGAATTACTTGCGGTGGTGCACGCGCTTACAATTTGGCGGTGCTACTTAGAGGGCTCTGAATTCACAGTGGTCACAGACCACAACCCTCTTGTTCATTTACCTACTCAGCCCAATTTATCCAGACGTCAAGTACGCTGGGTAGAGTACCTGCAGCGGTTCAACTTTAAATGGGTTTATAAGCCTGGCAAGGGCAATTCGGCAGCTGATGCTTTGAGCCGAAACCCACCAGCGCACTCATCGCTTGCAGTGGCTCTTTTATTTGTCCTCACAAGGAGGCAAAAGGTGCAGAGTACAGAGGCAGATGAAACAGCAAGTACTCCAGTACAGATTCACCCTCCGCTTCCGCAACAACCGGCCTCAAGACCGCAGCCTGGCCATCGTGCTACAACGGCCGACCCTGAATCTGAGGGGCCAGATTCCTCTATGGGGGGGGAGGAACCCCAAGCTATGGATGAATCAGACCCAGCTCCACTCCAAGCGTGCCCACCGGGTCAAGATGGTGAACTGGTGGACATATATGAAGTGGTGCGCTCAGAGTATGGGAAGGACCCGCGTTTTGCAAACAACGGCGCCCACGCTGCCAACTATAACTTGAGGGATGGATTGTGGTGGACACGGAAGGGCCAGCTTGTCATTCCTGAGTCCATGGGCTACTACAAAAGAGCCATCATACGCGAGTTGCACGATGCACCATACTCTGGGCACCCGGGAATTGCCAAGACTATCAAGCTTGTGCAGAAAGATTTCTATTGGGGGTCAATGCTTCAGGATGTGAAGAAATACATTCAATCCTGCCACTCTTGTCAGCAGAACAAGAGCTCCAATCAGAAACCGGGTGGCCTTCTGCAGCCCCTCCTCATCCCTGAGCGCAAGTGGCAGGTGGTCACTATGGACTTCATTATGAGCCTACCAGAGACGGACAGGGGACACACTGCCATTTTAGTGGTGGTTGATAAGCTCACTAAGATGGTCCATTTGATACCCACCACTGTGCACGTGACAGGTGAGGAGACTGCAAGGCTGTACATGGACCATGTGTGGAAACACCATGGAGTCCCAGAGAGCATCGTGAGCGACCGTGATCCGCGCTTCACTGGCAAATTCATGACAGAGTTCCTTAAACTTCTAGGGACCAAGCAAAGGCTGTCAACTGCCTTCCACCCACAGACTGATGGGCAAACGGAGCGGACCAACAGGACTCTGGAAGACATGCTAAGACACTATGTGGACCCAAATCACAGCGATTGGGATACCCACTTATCGGCGGCTGAGTTTGCAATCAACAACTCATACCAGGAGAGCATCAAGACTACTCCCTTCCGCCTAAACATGTTTGAGGATCCACCAACACCAATGACTGTGGGTAAGAATTCAAAGGTGCCTGCAGCACAGCAGTTGGCCGATCGAATTGAGGACGACCTCATCCGTGCAAGGGCAGCGCTGCAGTCGGCTCAGGACAGGCAAAAGCTTAATGCCGACAAGAAGAGGCAGCCTACCCACTATAAAGTCGGTGACCAGGTGATGCTCAATGCAAAGAACATACGGCTGCGTAACCCGGGTTCTCCTAAGTTCATGCCCAAGTGGCTGGGGCCTTTCACGATCATTGATACTTGCGACAAGCACCGCTCGCGTGAGTTTGAAAGTGTGCACCCCGAGAACCCAGGGCCTACTGCAGTGAGGCTTGACCTGCCAGCAAGTATGCGCATTCACGACGTGTTTCATGTATCCTTATTGAAACCATACAAGTCGGATGGCAGCCGTCAGCCGCCCCCGATGCCCATTGAGCTGGAGGGGGGAGAGTGGTTCATTGTGGAGAGCATCCTCAACCACAGGGACCGCCAGGTCGTCACGCCACCCACAAAGGCAAAGAAAAAGCCTAAAAAGCCCAAGGTGGTGCGCGAGTACCTTATTAAATGGAAAGGGTACACTGACGATCATAACACATGGGAGCCAGAGGAGAACGTCACTCCTGAGGCTATTAGTGCTTACAAAAGATACCGGGACACCCCCCTCGGGTAAGCACTGTGAACGTGTTGGCCACGCGTTCACCGGGTAAGCAACCTTGCGGCCTTACCTAAGCACCCAGCTGCTCTAAGCACGTTATCAGCTGAGTGGATGACCGGGACAGCTGCCCGTGCCATCACCCTGCCACGCCAGTGCCATTTACGCGTACGGCTGATCACCGATACGTAGGACCAACGGGATTTAAGCACTGGGCAGGTACACGGCTATGCACCCAGAGACGGGCGTAGACCAGGGGGGGAGGAATGTAACGATCCTCGTTACGTGCTGGCTGTGCACCGACACAGACCAATGACCAGAGTGTGAGGAGCGTAGCTCCCGGGACGCAAGGCATAGAGATGGGCAGACTTATTCTAAAGCAGAGTAAGCACCAGTCCCCAGGTAGCTGCGTACGCGTGCGAGCGAGGAGGAGCTCGTGCGTACACACTCGCACATACACCGATTTCGAACACTCTACAGCAGGTGCGTGGCAGGCACCCTGCGCCGCAGGTGCCTGCTGCACACATTAGCTGTTACACTGGTATCAGAGCTGTGCTACATCCACGGACCAGGCACAAGCCGGCCGCGCTACTGCCCCCGACTGAGCTTCTAAGCCAGCGGAGGGTCCATTTCTGCTTCCCGACTGCGCACGGTCCCCGCGCCAGTCAGCTGCACACGTACAGTGGCAGCCTATCACGGTGCAAGGCTAAGCCTGCCCGCATTCAACGCGTACGGACACTCGGCGCGTAGGTAATCCGCGCATTCAAACATGCCACCGCTCGCGCCACGCCGCGCAGGCATGAAGGGCAAGCAGCAGCAGGAGGCTGGCCAGGGCAGCTCCAAGAAGGCCAAGCGGGACACCCCGGGCAAGG
>PUMO01000065.1 GCA_003551405.1 Mollicutes bacterium
GACCTGCTGCTCCTGCAGGGGCAGCAGGTGAGGAGGTGGTGCATGCAGCAGCATGCCATGAGCCCTCTCAAGTGTGCAGCATGTGAGCAGGTGGTGCATGCAGCAGCATGCCACGAGCCCTCTCAAGTGTGCAGCAGGTGAGCGGTGATACATGCAACACAGCATGTCACCAGCCTCTTCAAGAATGCGCTGCTGGCAGCATGGCCTCAAGGAGCATGATAAGGCATGCAGATGCCAGCCTGAGAGAAGCAAGCGCAGCAAGCGCCCCACACAAGCCAGCAAGGCCGCCCTGATCAGGCGAGCAACACACACCAGGTCATCTGCCGCCCTGCTGGTCATTGCAGCAAACCGCCGCGCTGCGCCCAGGCAGGGGGGGTGCCAGTCGGACAGGTAGGCAGCGACCTCGCCCAGCAGCAGGACGGCAGCGTGCTCGCGCGGGGTTTCGTCCAGCTCTGTGGTGGGTGAGGTGAAGGGTGAGCAGGATGGTTCAAGCCCTGGAGTGGTGCCGCGTTCGAGCAGCGCAGCGGGGTTAGCAGGAGCTTGCACGTGTTTGCGCTTTGGTTTGTGTAGAGAGGAGGCCACGGGAAAGTAAGAGCTTGCACGCGTTTGCGCTTTGGCTTTGGTTAGAGAGGAAGCCACGTGCCAGATGGCAGGAACCACAGCTGCAAGCCAACACATAGGCTGCAGTGTGATCATGCTTCTGATAGGAGCCTAAGACCAATCTGCTGGCCTGACCAAGCAAGCACGCACCTGCTGCCAGCTTGTCAAGCTCCTCTGTGAGCGTGGCCAGCACGCCACCTAGCTCCTCCCACCCGCTCCGCCCTCAAGCTCTGGGTGGCTGCTGCTGCTGCTGCTGCTGCTGCTGCTGCTGCTGCTGCTGCTGAGGGTGCCAATGTGAAAGAGGCACTGGCACACGAGCACTGGCGCACGAGCACGCCCACATCAGGGTGGCCCAGCAGCAGGGTGTGATCGTGCAGGGCCTGACACAGACGGTGCAGCTGGCGCAGGGGGTAGGCGCGCAGCCTGCGTTTGGCAGTAGGGGAGTGGGCACGTGGAGGAAGCTAAGAACATGAACGTGGGAGGCAAGCTGGGTTGCGGGCAGGCTGCCCAGGATCATCAAGAGCACAGCGTACCAGGCTGATTGAAGCCTGTACGCAGCACCCCCTTGCAATAGCAGCAGCAGCCTGTACTATGCAGCACCCCCTTGCAACAGCAGCAATGGGTGGGCTCACCTGCCAAAGTCCATGAAGCCAGGCTTGGACAGCCAGGATGGCTTGGTGTCCTGCTGCACAATGGCCAGGTTACTGCGGTCTGGGCTGATGACGGAGGGGAGGGGCAGGGTCCACTGCAGAGACTCTGTGCCAAGCTGCTCAGTAAAGGTGTTCACCTGCAGCAGCGTGTGGGGGGGAGCAAGGCAGATGGATGGTCTGTGCAAGCCAACCAACTTCAATAGCCCGGAGTTAGCGAGTGGCACGACGTGACTGCTTTCCAACAGAGGATGGCGGGCCTGATTCTCATGGCCTGTGCAAGCCAACCAGCTGCCGAGCCCTGCTTGCTGCCCCACTCACCACAGGGAGGTCAGGGATTGAGGCAAAGGGGTTGAAGGGGCGGCCGTCTGGCGGACGCTGTGCACTGTCTGCTGCTGACTCGCTGCCGTACCACACCAGGCTGGGGCTGAGGCTGTCTGGGTGCCACACGCCATCATCGCTGCATGAGGGGGGGGATAGGAGAGGGGGGCCACTTGGATGGTGGTGGAAGTGCACGCACAGAAGTGGCACCTGCCCTAAGGGAGGGATGCCAATTCTGCAGATTTGACTCTTGGGGGGCGTTTCTTTGGTTTAAGGTATAGATGACCGCATCACACGGCCCTATGACGACACGACGGACGCAAGCAGATGCACCCCTCCTCAAAACACGCCCTCATTGGGACTCTCACAGCTGTCTGACTCGCAGAGGCAGGCGCTGGCATCAAAGCTGTTGCACTTGGGTGTCACATGACTTGAGCGCGTGCATGACTGAACGCTCCACATGCACTGAGTAGGACGCAACTGAGTAGGACGCACTGAGTAGGACGCAACATGCCCAAGATCAAGTCCACGTTGAACTGGAGGTGTCCTCCCTCAAGCTGAGCAAGTGCTACGAGATCACCCTGCCTGGTGAGAAGCAGCACCTCCAAAACACACCTGCTGCGAAGGCTGTCCACGTGGTCTGACCCCACCCTGTCTGGCACCTTGCTGGATGACCTGACCTTGACACAGCCGAGGCTGCCCTTGTGCACAGTGGGAGACTGCAGGAAGGTGCTGGGCTGCTGGTGGGTGTTGTAGTGGCTGAGGAGGCTGGTGCTGAGCTGCTCAACGCTGACATCCACGCCTTGTGCATGCTGAGGGCTGGGAAGCAGCTGCTGCTGGGCCAAGAAGGCGGCGCGCGACAGGTGGAGCAGGAGGGGGGGCGCGTGCAGCAGGCACACCCACACCTGCGCTGCAGTGCTGCTGGCGGGCAGTGGCTGGATGACGGGTGGGGGGGCGCGCTCTGCTTCCCTCAGCCCGCCCCTCAGGCTGGAGACGTTTCCTCTTGCTGTGCTGAGCTGGCATTCGAGGACATCCTTGCCGTCGGGGTCCACCCAGCGCTTGCGCCTGGAGCAGTAGTGGCCTGGCATCGCATCAACCTGCCTGCAGAGGCTGGATACTGCTGCTTCCTGCCGGGCAAGCTCCACCCTGAGGCTGCTTGCCAGCCTCTGCTTGCGCTGCACTTCCTGTGCATGGAGGAGGAGGTGGCACAGCAATAAGGCGCTGTTCGCACCAGTGATCATCCTTGTAGATAACACAAGCATGGCCCCTTACCTAGCAGGGTATGTAAGCTAGCACAACAAGGCTGCCACAAAAGCTGCGTCTGGAGGGTACTTGACTCCTGGGTGCTTGACGCCGCATCCATGCACACACACCTGCCAGTGCGCGTCCTTGCGCTGCTGTGCATCACGCTGCTGTGCTGCCAGGATGCTGCGCATGTGGCTGTCAGAGGAGGCAAACCGCTGGGCAAACGCAAAGGTGGGCTCGCTGCTGCCACCCTGCTGGCTGAACAGCTCCTGGCCTGGCTTGGAGCGCGCGGCCAGGAAGGCAGCCACGCCCAGCGCAGCGTCCACACATGACCTGTCAGACAGGACCAGGTGCCTGTAAAAGGAGGTGGGGTGGGGAAGCACGTGGGGAGTCCCAATCAGCTCCTGGTTGGCTCGTGCTCAGCATGAGGCGGTACGCTGTTGGGATCTACTGGTGAGAGCTGTTGGTGGGAAGGGCTCCATGGAAGAGCTTGTGGCATGCACAGCTGGTGCAATGGAAGAGCTTGTAGTGTTGCACAGCTGGAGCAACACTCACCTCAGGTCCCTCCACTGCAGGGTCACCCAGCCCTAATCCTAAACCTAACCTTACCCTACCCCAAACACTCACCTCAGGTCCCTCCACTGCAGAGCCACCCAGACCTAACCCTTACCTAACCCCATACACTTACCTCAGGTCCCTCCACTGCAGTGCCACCCCGTACTCAGCCACCAGCGGATGCGCTGCGCAGGCTGCAGTGTGCATGATGCAGTACGCCACCCAGACCACCAGCAGCAGGCGGCTGCGCAGCTCCGCCTGCAGAGGGACAATGAGTGTGCGGGTGTGTATGTATAGTGTATGAGTGTGACACACGGGTGTGGTGGATAAGGTTGCTTTAAGACGCGCGCCCTCACTGCTGTGCCTCACCACTGCAATGAGGCAATGCCTCTTGAGCCAACGTTCAACAGCTGACCGCACAGGTGAAGGGTCAGCACGTGCCCCCCTGCACACCTGCATGCACGCCTTGGATGCCTGGGTGGCTTGGAAGGCTTGCAGCAGCAGCCTGTACTGCTCTAACACCTGCTCAAGGGCAGCCACCTCTGCTGCAGGTAGCGGCTGCTGGTCCAGTGTGCTCTGTGAAGCCCTGCAAGGTACGCAAGGGGATTGGGAGTGGAAGCACGCATTGAGAAGGAGATCACCATGCTTCTTATGAGCCAAAGGCAGGCTGCAATCCATCCATAGTGTTGAGAAGCAGCTGATCATGCCTTCTTGTGAGCCAAAGGCAGGCTGCAATCCATCCATCCAGTGCAGGAACAGCAAGCTGTGAGTGAGGCTGTGAGTGAGGCCAAATTCCCGGCACCTCACCTGCTGAACAGCTCCCGCTCAACCGAGTGCAGGCTCAGCAGTGCTGAGGAAGCGCTCGTGTCAGCAGCCCAGCAGTCCAGACGCAGCCATGCAAGCATGCTGCTGTAGGTTGCCCCAGGCTGGAGGAGGGGCAAGGACCTGAGGGCAGGAGGAGGGAACAGTACAAATGATAAGTGCACACTCCCAATCTTCCACCAA
>PUMO01000101.1 GCA_003551405.1 Mollicutes bacterium
CGCTCGCAGCCTGTGATTCAGACGACGGTGGAACAGTCGAACTTGCCAGTGGTGACTGGGAAAGTATTGAAATTCATAATGAAATCGCCATGTATATAATGGAACATGGTTATGATCAAGAGGCCGAAGCGACCGTTGCGGATACACCAATTCAGTTTGAGTCATTACGCAATGGTTCATTCCATGTCAATTTGGAAGCGTGGGTAGCAAACTTAACCTATTATGATGGTGATATCGAAGACGGTTATTATCACGAACATCAAACCAACTTCATTGATCCAGGTCAAGGGTTATATATTCCTGGTTACTTACAAGATGAATATGAGATTTATACCATCCAAGACCTTCATGACCATAAAGAGCTGTTCGAACACCCTGAAGCAGAAGGGGATAGAAGTTTAATTTATGGTGGTCCACTTGGTTGGGCAGCGACAAACTACCTTGAAACCAAGTTTACCAATGATGAAGATTATCCTGAATTTGCTGAAAACTGGGAATTTTATCCACAAGGGTCAATGAACACCTTGAATCAAACCCTTCAAAATGCGTATGAGAATGAGGAGCCTTGGGTTGGTTATCACTTTGCACCAACATGGCCACATGCCGTATTTGACCTAAGATATCTTGAAGATGAACTCGACTATGATGCTGACAAGCATGAAAGTCATGCGGTTGGCGACCTACCTGCTGGTGATGTAACGGTTGTTACAACCGATGGGTTTGATGAAGAATTCCCAGAAATTTATGAATTTATCAGTAATTACGCGACATCTACAGAAATTACCAGTGACATCATCCGTGCACACGATGAATATGATTTGACTGAAAGAGAAGCGGCCATTTGGTTCTTACAAGAATATGAGGATGTATGGACTGAATGGGTAGATGAAGATGTTGCTTCATTAGTCTTAGACGCCCTGGAAGGCGAAGACATCCAATAACCACTTGAGTCAGGTAGTTTTGCAGCGCAAAACTACCTGCACTTTAAGGGAAAACTCAGCATAATGTTTTCCCTTAAAGTGCAGGTTAATCGAGCCAATTTTGACACAAATAATTTTCAGTAAAGGATTGATTACAATGTTTAAACTTTTGAATGTTTTTTTAACATTTCCAGACGATTTAACCATAGATATTGCTGGTCCAATTGATACGTTTATTGATTGGCTGGGGGATACTTTCAGAGTTTTCCTTGATGGTTTCGTTGTGTTTTTTACTTTTTTGCTAGATGCAGTGCAAAATTTCTTGTTTTTTGTCCCATGGTGGGTTTATATTGTCCTGCTTTTCATAGCAGTGTATAAACTTTATCGTCTTTCGACAGCGTTTGTACTTTCTACATTATTATTACTTATCATGCTGCTAGGCTTTTGGGATGGCACTGTTTATACACTAACCATTATTTTGGTCAGTGTTCTTATAAGCTTTGTCATTGGCCTTCCAACTGGAATTCTCATGGCCAAAGCGCCCACGGCTGAAAAGATATTAAAACCAATTTTAGATATGATGCAGACGTTACCCTCGTTTGTGTATTTGATTCCAGCGTTGATGCTTTTTAACACATTCGGCCGTGTTCCAGCTGTAGTTGCAACCTTTATCTATGCGGTGCCACCGTTAATTCGTTTGACCTATCTCGGTATCAAAAATGTCGATGAATCCATCGTTGAGGCAGGAGAATCCTTTGGATCAACAAGTATGCAAATGCTTTATAAGATTCAACTGCCACAAGCCCTATCAACCATTGCGGCCGGTGTGAACCAAACAACAATGATGGCTGTTGCCATGGTTGTTATTACCTCACTTATTGGTGCACGGGGGGTTGGACGAGACGTCTTGAGGGCTGTTCAGCAACTCAATGTTGGTGATGGTTTTGCAGCAGGCTTTGCCATTGTCTTCCTAGCCATCATTTTAGACAGACTATTACAAGGTATTGCACAAAAACTCGATATGACCGCGCAAGGAGATGAGTTATAATGGCTAAAGCAATCAATATAAAAGACTTAAGTGTCGTATTTGGAAAAAACAAGCAACGTCAAGCCGCCATTGACATGCTTGACTCAGGAAAAACTGCGCAGGAGATCCGTGAAGCAACCGGTGCAACCGTTGCGGTTAAAAATGTTGATTTCGACGTAGAAGAGGGCGAACTTTTCGTCATCGTTGGTCTCTCAGGATCTGGTAAAAGTTCGTTTATTCGGACACTCAACTTGCTCAACCGTCCTGCCACAGGATCAATCGAAGTTGACGGAAAAGACTTAATGGATATGACCAAAGACGAACTTAGACAATACCGACGCAACGATGTTTCCATGGTATTTCAGCATTTTGGACTGCTTTCACACCGTACCGTTATAGGCAATGTTGAATATCCTTTAGAAGTTCAGGGTGTTGATAAGAAAGAACGCCGTGAGCGCTCAATGGAAGCCATTAAAATGGTTGGCCTGGACGGTTGGGAAAACCATATGCCCAATCAACTTTCAGGCGGGATGCGCCAGCGTGTTGGTTTGGCGCGCGCATTGACGAACGATCCAGAAATTCTTCTTATGGATGAACCATACAGTGCGCTTGATCCCCTTATTCGCCGGGAAATGCAGAATGAACTATTAAAGCTTGATGATGAGATGGACCGTACCATCATCTTCATTACCCATGATATGAACGAAGCGTTCCGCATGGGGGACCGTATTGCATTAATGAAAGATGCTGAAGTTGTGCAACTTGGCACGCCTGAAGAGTTTTTTGAAAAGCCAGCCAATCAATATGTAAAAGACTTTATTGCGGATGTTGATAAAACACGCATTCTAAAGGTTCGTAACATCATGAACAAGCCTAGCTTTGTTGCGAAAAAAGGCATGGCGGTTAAAGAAACACTTGAAAAGCTCAAAGCGCTCGATATGAAGTTTGTCTATGTAACTGACGAGAAACGCAAATTCTTAGGTTATGTGACCATTGAACAGCTCAAGAAATCACAAGCAAAAACAATTGATAAACTGATTAATTCAGATGATACGTCAATTTATCGTAATCTATACATCAAAGATGCATGGGAAAAACTGAACGAAGCAGAGTTCGACCTGCCGGTTGTAGACGGAAAAGGCCGTCTGCGCGGTATATTGGATTACGAAACAGTCGTAGAAGTACTTGCGCATTAAACATCTTGAATAAATCCTCAACCCCTTAAAGGAAGACTTGCAACGATTTTGCAAGCACCCCTTCTAAGGGGTTTTTTTATAAAAGATATATCAATTAGATTAAATAAAAAAGCCTGATTCCGCTTGGTAGCAAAATCAGGCTCTAACATTTTACCAATAGAACTCCATTCGAGCTATTACTCTAAGTCGTCATCTTCAGGCAATTCATCTTCAGGTAACCCGTCATCTTCAGGCAATTCGCCTTCTTCATATTCATCTTCATCAATGCCGTCCCAGTCGTCAAAGAAGCCATCATAGTCTTCAATGGTCATAGAAATTTCTTGATCATCTTGGGTTTGTGTAAAGGAATATTCATCATCACTGCGTGTGAGGAGGAATTCCATTTCACCCATTTCTTCAACATCAACGTGCATATTGAGTTCAAAGTCGCCTTCACCATCGAAGGTGTTTTCAAACTCGGTAATGGTGTGTTGAACGTCCGCACCCTCTTGCGGAGAGATGACACCTTGCATTTGAGATACTTGCATTAAGAACATTTGATTAAAGTCTCCTTGCATCTGGAAACCTTCATAATATTCATAAACGCTTTCGTCTTCACTGGTTGCTTCTGCATCAAAATAAGAATAAGTTAAATCGTCTTCCACATCATAGTATGACGTGTGTGCAACATCGCCATCCAAAACTTCCTCAGTATAAGCGCGCGGTTCATCACCAGCTTCTTCAATAACAGTCGCATCTAAAGTGCTCGTTTCTCCCTCTGGGTCTCCCTCGGCTTGGATGGGTTGAGAAAGAGAGGCTTCATACCCATCAAAACTTAACATTTCTTCTTGAAGATGCTCAAGCAATGCATTAAAATTCTCTTCATCTACATCAGCGCCGTTTTGTTCTTCCCCATTACCTTCACAAGCATAAAGCCCTAGGGTAAACATCAGCGTAAGCAGTATTAACAGTTTTTTCATAGTGTTCCCTCCAAAAAATTAATATCGTTCATATTTAGAGCATATCATAACGTTATTTTTCCCATGCGTCAACCGAAAAAATAACCCTTTTATAAAAGGGTTATTGAATGGCGATATCTTCATAATTTTTATATGTATTAAATGCCTTTACGACGTAAGAACAAAGGGGTCTTACACTAAGGTTATTTTCTCTTGCGAAATCCGCAAGTCTGTCAAGCAGCTCTTTAG
>PUMO01000013.1 GCA_003551405.1 Mollicutes bacterium
AAAATACTATTTATTTTTTTATGGCTACTTAATGCATAGATGCCGAAAAGAATAAACACAAACCCATAAATTAAATAAAGAATAACCATATAACTGTTCATGATATTGTCAACCTTTCCAATGCACTTATATTATAATATCAGACAGCACGACAATCAATCACTTGAAGCGACTAATTAAAGCAATTATTACAAAAGATAAACAATCTCCTGTATTTTTGTTTTTGTATTGACAAAAGGAAAGCGTTAGATCCGTGAGAAGTTTCTTTTAAATCATCGACCAATGCCCATTGCAAGAAGAGCACGGGTGAAAATGCCAACCCATTTTTAATTAAAAACATGAAATGCTCACCGATTGGTGAAACCGCGGGAGAAGTACTTGAACAATCACCCAAAAAAGACTGATTGAAGGAATGAACAAAGAATAAAACACTTAAACCCATGCGCTTTGGGTATCGAAATTTTGATAACTTCAGGTGAATATGCTGGACCATTTAAAGGATTAAGCGTGTAAAGTGCATGAAAAAACACCGCCTGAGATACTAGGCGGTGTTCGCTAAATTATTCTTGCCCCCTATCCTTGATAGAGAAACTTTTATTTGTTTTGGTTATCGGCTTCTTCAATTAAGCGCTCAATGGCCGCTTCATCAAAATGATAAGCTGTACGGCAGAAATGACAAACCGTCTCAATTTCCCCGTCTTCTTCTTTTATGGTTTTCAGTTGACCACTCCCTAAGGATAGAAGGCCACGTTCGAATTTTTCACGATTACAGTCACATTGATAGGCAATCGGCATTGTATGTAACAACTGGTGATCCCCTTGGGTTATTTCTTGGATCATCGCTTCAGGTGTATACCCTTCATCGAGCATGGTAGTGGTTGATTTCATTTTATTTAATCGCGCTTCAATGAGCTCTATAGTCTCATCGGGACAACCGGGCATTCTTTGTAAGATAAAGCCGCCTGCATTGACAATCGAACTATCGGTATTCACTTTGACACCAAGCCCTACTGCAGAAGGAATTTGTTCACTTGCTGTGAAATAATAGGCCATGTCTTCAGCAATTTCTCCTGTTTGTAATGTTGCGGTGGATGTGAAAATGTCACGCACTTTTAAATCTTTTGTGACATGCATCCGTCCACTGCCAACCGCATGGGAAACGTTAATTTTACCATCGTTGTTTTGAAAGGACAGCTTAGGATTGCCTACATAGCCACGAACATGACCATGTGCGTCTGTGGTAACAACCATGCCTTCAATAGGTCCATCCGATTCGATGCGGATGGTTAGTTCATGGTCGTCTTGATACATTGCGCCCATGATGACACTACCTGTGAGTAACCGACCCAGTGCGGCACTGCTTGAAGGCCAAAGGCCGTGTATTTTTTGCGCTTCGCTTACAAGTTGTGTGCTTCTTGCTGCGTAGAGTCTTACTTTGCCATCAAAAGCATATGCTTTTGCTAAATAATCATTCATTTTTATCACCGCGATTATTATAGCACAAGCATCAAAGAAGACAAAACAATTGAAATTGTGGCATGCTTGTGCGACAATACTTTTTGAAAAATGGGGTGATAATTTGGATTTCAATACTCTTTTTAAAACCAACAAAGTGGTGGTTGCACCGATGGCTGGTGTAACCAACGCAGCATTTCGCAGTATGCTTGCAGCTTATGACCCAGCACTCATTTACAGTGAAATGGTAAGCGATAAAGCCATCAACTATCGCAATAAGAAAAGTTTGGATATGCTTAAGGTTCATCCGGAAGAAAAAAACGTTGTGCTTCAGCTTTTTGGCTCATCCCCTGAAACCATCACCCCAGCCACTGAGTACGTGAGTCAAAACACAAAAGCGTCAGTTATTGATTTAAATGTAGGCTGTCCGGTCACCAAAGTGATCAAAGCCGGTGCCGGCAGTGTCCTTATGAATCTTCCTGATACATTATACGCCATGATAAAGGCGATGAAACATTCAAGCAGCGTTCCCATCAGTGTTAAAATTCGAGCCGGGTATGATGGTGAAAAAAACGCTCCGCAGATTGCTAAATTGTGCGAAGATGCCGGCGCATCACTCATAGCGATTCACGGGCGCACCCGCAGCCAACAATATAAAGGAAACGTTGATTTGGATATTATAAAAGCAGTCAAAGACACTGTTTCCATCCCCGTCATTGGTAACGGTGATATCGATTCTCCGGAATCAGCCCAAGCCATGATTGATTATACTGGGGTTGATGCTGTCATGGTTGGCCGTGCGCTTCGAAACAAACCTTGGCTCATTGCACAAATCAACGACTACTTGAATCATGGGCATTACCAGTCTGGCGAAAGTCAGGACGACCGGTTGAATCTTATCATTCAGCATGCTGAGCGTCTCATGGCATTGAAAGGTGAACACGTCGCCATGCTTGAGATGCGGACCCATGCTCCGGCATATTTAAAGGGGATGCCCGGTTCCAGTGTTATTAAAAGAGAGCTTGCGAGTGTTGATAATTATAATGATTTTTACAAAACCATTGAAGACTACAGACAGGATTTATCATATAAAAAACCTGAACAACATTGAGTTGTACAGGTTTTTTGTTTATTGATTCCAGGGGTCATTATCTTCGGGTTCATCTAAAATATCTTGGGTTTTATCGAAAATGTCGTCATGTTTTTCTGCTTGTGCCCAATTCGCTTGAAAGGTATCGTCCTCTGTTTGTGAAGGGTCAAAATCTTTATGGACAACGTGTGTTTTGGCAATTAAATCGTGTATCCCCCGGTTATCGGGCCTGGAAAAAATCATAATCGCCGTTATGATAGTCACAAATCCTATGATGACAACCATGACGGTTTCAGCGATGATAAAGGCATCCATATCCACAAAAATAAGCCAAATCAGCGCAACATAGATATACGTGTTATAAATGTCGATTGCCCGAACAAAATGTTGTTTTAATGATGGATTGTCTCCATTTTCATCAATGGCCTTGATGCCAAAAAGCATTTTACCCAAAGTTTTTCCGTTTTTCTTTGAAGGAATAAAAACAAAAAGGATGAGTCCAATGATAAAAGAAATAATAATATTAACCGCAACTACGTTAGGTTCATTCACTTCCTGCATGAGCGGGTTGGTGAAAATATCGACAAAATCAGTAAAGGTTTCGCCTTCGATAAACAGTGCGCGATAAATGTACATGATGCCGGATAATGCGGCTGAAAAAATAATGGTATCGATGATGACTGCCATGACGCGTTCGCCGTTTACACTTTTTTGAGTATTCATGATTGCCTCCCTAAAACATTTACGTCGTTATTGTAACACTTGTTCGTGTTTTTTTCTATACTGTCACAATTGTTTGATTTGATTGACAAAGCCTAAAGATGCTATATAATATGAATAGATAAATCGAAGAACGGAAAGTAGGCACTCCGCTGGTTCTTAGCGAGTCTGGGATGGTGTAAGCCAGATGAACAATGGGTGGCGAAAAACACCGGGAGAGATGGAAGAATTAAGTAGACCCATCCGTATTGCTTGCGTTAAAAGCCAAAGAGCGTATGAACAAAGGTGGTACCGCGGAGACTCTTCGTCCTTTAATTTATTTTAAAGGACATTTTTTATTATATAGGAGGAGAAAACACATGAAACTGTCTGTAAAGCATCTCTATCAAAATTATGAACAATACCAGGATAAACAAATCACTTTATTTGGATGGGTACGCGCCAATCGTGCCCAAAAAACGTTTGGGTTTTTGAATGTGAATGATGGCACCTTTTTTGAAACCATTCAAGTTGTCTATGAGGAATCGTTAAGTAATTTTAAGACCCTTCAAAAAATTAATGTTGGTGCATCCGTTAAAATAAAAGGGGAAATCGTCCTGACACCAAATCGTCCGCAACCATTTGAAATCAAGGCCGCCGCGCTTGAGATTATTGGAGAATCACGAGAAGATTATCCCATTCAACCGAAGCGCCACTCCCGTGAATTTTTACGGAAAAATGCCCATCTCCGTCCGCGCACCAACCTTTTTACAGCCGTATTTAAAGTGCGTTCAATCTTAGCGCAAGCGATTCACAATTTCTTTGAAGCACGCGATTTTATCTACCTTCATGCCCCGATTATCACCTCAAGTGATGCCGAGGGTGCTGGAGCGATGTTTCAAGTGACCACCTTGGATCTTGATGCCATTGCTAAAAAGGAAACAACCATTAATTTTAAAGAAGACTTTTTTGGACGCAAGACGAATCTGACCGTCTCGGGTCAGTTGCAAGCGGAAGTGTTTGCCCAAGCATTCCGTGATGTTTACACCTTTGGTCCGACCTTCCGTGCAGAGAAATCACATAC
>PUMO01000132.1 GCA_003551405.1 Mollicutes bacterium
ATGCTGCGCACGTTATCCGCCAAGGCTCACCAAAAAGCCGAAAAATTGCGCGGGCACTTTTAAAAGAAGACTTGGTTGATATCATTGCTTCAGATATGCATGATACTAAGCACGCGCAGTTTATGCGTAAAGCCTATAAGCGCATTCACGCAAAATATGGTGTGAAGCGCGCCCAGTCATACTTTGAAACCAACCCTGCCAAGGTGCTTGGCGTTGAACGCTAAAGTATTTGATGGCGCACTTGTTGTTTCATGGATGGCCGCAATTGTCTCATATCAACTTTATGCGGTGCATACGGTTGTGCTTGCCTTGATGTACGCGGCCCTTGGTGTGCTTGTGACAGTGTTTATGTCACATTTTACTCGCAACTGGTTTCGTCTGATAACGGACGCAACCCTGAGTGGGTTAGTCTTAGGTGTGCTCATGCTCATTGTCAGACGTGAAGCAGGCACGTGGCTGCTTTCGTGGAACCCTTTAATTGTGACTACCCTATCAACTGCGCTTGCTTCAGGCGCGACGCTGCTATATTTGAAATTTCTGAAACACACCCATTTCTATTAATGTAAGGATGATTATGATGAATGATAACACCCAGGAACAAGAAATTGATTTGCAAGAATTGCTTTTTACGCTGCTTAAAAAATGGTATGTCATCGCGCTTTCGCTAGTTATTGTCCTGAGCGCAACGGCTGTTTATGCCTATGGCTTCATGGATGATGAATATACCGCGAGTGGGTCCATGGTTGTACGCGGTGAGATGACTGAGGAGTTTGGGTCAAGCGAGTTCGCGTTTGGTCAGCGCTTGGTGGATACTTACACGGAATTTGCGCGCTCAAATGTCGTACTGGATGAAGTGACGAGCCGGCTTGACGGTGAATATACCAATAATGAGCTAAGGAATATGATTAATATTCAAGGCGTGAGTGATACCATTATCATGCGTCTTGAAGTGTCTGCGAATGACCCTGAAGAGGCGGCTGAAATCACCAATACCATGCTTACGGTCATGGAAAGCGAAGTCTCATTCATTGAAGGGCTTGACAATATTGAAACCCTTGATAATGCTGGTGTTCCCACCTCACCCAGTGGCCCTAACCGCACTCTTTTCATGGCGGTTGCGGTTATCCTTGGCGGAATGATTGGTGTGCTTGGTGTCTTTTTAATTGAATTTTTTGATAAAACCATTAAGACAAGTAAAGATATTGAACAAAAACTTGGGATCCGCTCACTCGGCAGCATTCCCGATTATGAAATGAAAGGGGGCGACCAATAATGTTATTTGCGAATTACAAGAAAAATGGCCCAGACCTCTATAACATTATTACCCGTGAACAGCCCCAAAGTGTTGCGGCGGAACAGTACCGTAAACTAAGAACAAGCATTGAGTATTCAACCTTTAATGATGATTTACAAGTAATCAATATCACATCAGCATTTGGCGGTGAAGGCAAAACGGTGACCGTTCTCAATCTTGCGACCGTTTACGCTCAGTCAGGCCTTAAAACGTTGCTTATCGATATGGATCTAAGAAAACCCAAAATCCACCGTGCCTTTGATTTGCCAAACAAAGACGGTCTAAAGGAACTTGTCGTGGATGAAAAGAAACCAGAAGACTGCATCCAAAGTATTGATGAGCACCTCGATGTCCTTATGGCTGGGGAGAAACTGCCGTTTCCTGCAGAGTTTCTCATGAGCCAAAAACTTTCAGATATGATTAAAACGCTTAGAAAAACGTACGATAAAATTATCATCGACACCCCGCCAATGACCGCTGTCACGGACGCAAGCATTATTGGCCGCATCGTTGATGGTGTCCTGATTGTATTTCAGTCTGGTGTTACCAAAACTGATGGCGCAAAAGAAATTGTCTCAACACTTAACGACAATGGCGCCAACATTTTGGGTGGCGTGCTCACACGCGTTTCACCAAAAGATAATCGTTACATGAATTATTATTACGCAGACCAAGACTAACGACTAAGGATGTTTCACGCATGAAAAAGATAATTCTTTTATTAATGGTACTGACCATCATCTCAAAAATTACCGGCTTTTTGCGTGAAGTCGTCCTTTCATACTTTTTTGGCGCCGATGATATTACCGATGCGTACTTCGTCGCCCAAACCATTCCCAAAACCATGTTCCGTTTTATCGGGAAGGGCATTGCCGCGGCGTTTATCCCCATTTATATGCGCATGCGCAAAGAACGCGGTGAAGCCGCCGCGCATCATTTTACCAACCAGGTCTTAAATCTTGGGTTTGTGTTTTCAACCATTATCGTGGTCGCGACGGTGCTTTTTCCTGAAGCGTTAATTTTTTTATTTGCCTCAGGCTTTGAAGGCGCGCAGCGTGACACCGCGATTTTATTTACCCGCATCATCGTGTTTGCGACCTATTTCATGACCATGCGTCATGTCTTTAAGGGGTTTTCCCATACGAACGATACCTACTGGGCGCCCGCCTTGATGGGCCTTCCCATGAATGCGGTCATTATCACGAGCATTTATCTTGCAAGCAATAATGATTCAACGTGGCTTGCGTATGGATATGTGATCGCGGCCGCAAGCCAAATGGTTTTATTGTTGCCGGTGGTGTTTAAACACCGGTTTAAATACGCATTCACTTTTTCACTGAAAGACGATAAAATTAAACTCTTTATGATTACGGTCGTGCCAATCATGCTCAGTGTGGGCGTGAGTGACATCAATGCGATCATTTCACAGAATCTCGCCTCACAGTTTGCCCAAGGCAGCGTCAGCGCGCTTCAGTATGCCAAACGCCTCAACAGCTTTGTGACCGGGATTATCATTACCGCGGTCACAACGGCGATGTTTCCGCTCATTTCACGCATGGCCGCGCATAAAAATATCAAAGGGCTTAAAAAAGTATTGAGAGAAAGTGTCAACTTGAGTGTGCTCATTTTACTGCCCGCCGCCATCGGCGGGATGCTTTTTGCCTATGAGATTGTTGATTTGGTCTTTGGCCGCGGGCAGTTTGATGAGACTGCTATCAACATGGCGGGGTCGGTGCTTTTCTTCTTAGTGCTCGCACTGCCTTTCAGCGGGATTAAAAAGACGTTTCAACGGGCCTTTTTTGCGCTTGGTGACACGAAGACCCCGTTAATTAATACCGTCTTGTCGGTCACCCTAAAACTGATTTTTGCGCTTGCATTTTTCTTCTTTACCGAACTGGAAATTGCCGGGCTTGCCCTGGCAACATTCATCACCTCAGCACTCACCACCATGGTACTGATGTGGCTGCTTCGTCAAAAAATTGGTGCGCTTGGTCTTAAGAACATGTTAACAACCTTTATAAAAGTGGCGTCTGCGGCTGTTTTGATGGGGCTCATTGCACGGGGACTGTTTGATTATGTGCTTGTGCCACTGAGTGCGCGCTTTCCACTGCGCTTCATTGATGAAATCATCACCGTGATTGCCATAGGCATCGGTATGGGTGTATATGGTGTGATTGTGCTCATGCTCCGTATTGATGAAGTCGACATAGTGTTTGATTTGGTTAAACGCAAGGTGCTTGCGCGTTTGCCAATTATTAGTAAGTATGTAGATGTAAAAGAAGAACCAAAGAAACAAGAATTTTATGCAGAGAAAGATGCATGGGATGAAGAGTAAGGGGGGATATGATGCATAAGAAACATACGCGACTACTGCGCATCGTTGAATTTATGGTGCTTGATGCGTTTTTAATTGTTTTGACGTATGCGCTTGCGATGGGGCTTTATTTTCTCATCGACATTCACGTACCATTGATGGATGTCTTGATGGTGTTACCGCTCATCATCGCATTTAAACTCCTCAGTTTTTACTTGGTAGGGGTTTATCACATTTATATTGATTACATTGGTTTTGATGATGTCTTTAGAATCGTCCTTATATCGATCATTACCAATACGGTGCTTTTTTTCGTGTTTTTATTTTCCGCTGTAACATTTTTACATCCAATGACCCTTGTTTTCATAGCGCCCTTTGAAATTGCGCTCATCGCAGGGGTGCGCTCCATTAAGAAAATGTTTAGATTTATTGAACAGACGTTCAAAAAAACAAACGGCGGCACCCGTGTGCTTGTCATTGGTGCGGGGGATGGCGGTGAGATGGTCATCAAGGACATCATCCGCAATCAGTATGATAAGACCCCGGTTGCGGTCGTGGATGATGATGAATCAATCAGCGGCACACGCTTACTTGGCGTGCCGGTGGTCAGTCCCATTGATGATGTGCTTGATTTTATTGATTATTACCGCGTACGCGAAGTCATCATTGCCATTGCGGATATGGAACTGAGCCGTCTACAGTCTTTGGTTTCCACCA
>PUMO01000137.1 GCA_003551405.1 Mollicutes bacterium
AAGGCTGGCTATCTCCAAAAAAAATGCGCTGTTTCCAGCGCATTTAAGGGACGTTTCTCAGTGCTGTGCTTCAATGACCGCATAATCACCGTCATTGCGGAGATAAAGAATGTTGATGCGTTTGGTTTCACTGTCTTTGTAGATATAAAAATCGTGACCAAGCATATCCATTGCCGTAATTGCTTCTTCACTGGACATCTCTTCAGGCGTGATTTGTTTTTTACGGACCGGCGGGCCGACAAGTTCACGCTCGAGCGCATCCAGATCCACATCTTCATTGAACAGATCATTGACCCCTTCGCGTTTGCGAAGGCTGCGATTCACTTTCGTTTTATGTTTTCGAATTTGGCTCTCGAGCTTATCAATCGCCAAATCGATGGCAGCGTACATGTCTTCTTCACTTACTTCCGCACGCATGGTGAACAAAGTGGTAGGAATGGTGACTTCAACGCGGTGGTGGTCATTATAGGTCTTGCAAACCACCGCAGCATCCAACTCTTCTTTGAAATAGCGCTCAAGTTTGGAGAGTTTTTCATCGGCATAATTCTCGATGGCATTGGTAACTTCAAAGCCGTTTTTACCACGAACTTCTAATTTCATGGACATCATCTCCTTTATGGGTTTGTAATCATATTATAACACATTGTAATTCTTTTAAAGGATAAATCACTGTTAAATTAACAGTTAAATCGAGTGGCTTAACCTGCAAAATAATTCTAGGATGATCGCACGATGAAATATTACCTGGGCGCTGCAAAGATGAAATAGTCAGACTTAATTACAGGAACTTACTAATCTTCAACGTATCCAGTTACCGCAAAGAACATTCTCTGATGAATTTGTTTCAAAGTGCTGGCATTTCCATTAATTGTATTTTACATTTCCAAAACGTGTATGTTTAACTTGCCAAAAACATAAAAAAGGATATCCACGTGCGTAAAGACTGATAAAACTTCTCTGGGTGTGGTGTGTCTCCAGTTAAGTTTAATGTTTCAGCCAATTTTTGTTCTTTTTCTATTGTATCTTTATTTTTGAACCAACCGCCGTAGACATATTTATATCTAGAGTATCTAAAATGACGTTCAGTTCTTTTTTGTTTCTTCGTTTACTCTACCATTAATATAGTTGTTTTTGCTCCTTTTCGTCTCACACCATTTAGAGCGTAATAAAAAATAAACTATGTATTTTAGCCATTATTGATTGTTTTATCATTATCTTCACTAGTTGCAGACTGTAAGCGATGTTTATAAGTATGCCGCCATGATTAGAGGTCCATTTCTGCAATTTCTTCAAGCGTGAGCGCCCATGGTGTGACGATTACCAAAGAAGGCAAAAGGGTGAAGAGCAACCGATAAATCAGTGGATGACGCATGACGGATTCATCCAAAAAAAGCAGGGTGTCCCCTTCAAGAATCCGCTTAAAAAGTTTTAAGGTAAATGCCGGGTGCGGCGCATGCGCAAAACTCAAAAGCGTAATAAGCCCACCTGAAACAGGGAGCTCACTTTCCAAAAACTCTTGACTAAGTAACGCCTCACACACCGGACACACGGTTGAAACCTTAAACAGTGAAGCGAATGTTTGTGGCGGGTAAAACGCCTGAAAACACACACGGCATAAACGCAAAAAACCCTCTCCTTTCACAGTGATGATACGGTTTAAGAAGAGGGTTTACTTTTTAATATTCACGCGCGGTGATGCGGCCTTCAAGATACGCACGCATGTTGAAGGCCAAACTTTCAAGTTCATTTTCCCCTGGATAAATGTTAATGTCGCCGAGGTGGTCAATCGTTTCGATGAGCGGTTGAATAATGTCTTGATTGTACGCCAACCCACCAGTCAGTATGATGGCATCAAGCTGACCGCGGGTTGCCGCGTGAAGGGCGCCGATTTCCTTGGCGATCTGATACACCATCGCATCAACCACGCGAATGGCTTCTACGCGGTTATCCGCCAGCATATCGGAAACACTTTCAGCATCCTTGGTGTTAAGATACGAAAACATACCGCCGTAGCCTTTAACGAGTTTTAAAATTTCTTCTTTTGTCTGATGTCCTTCAAAACACATCTCCACCACACTGCGCACTGGCAAGGTGCCACTGCGCTCAGGGCTCATGGGGCCATCCCCATCAAGCGCATTGTTTACATCGACGACTTTACCAAGTTTATGATACCCTACAGAAATCCCACCGCCCAAATGCGCGATGATCAAGTGAAGTTTTTCGTAAGGAATACCGGCTTCTTCACTGTAAGTGCGCGCCACAGCTTTTTGATTGAGCGCATGAAAGAGACTTTGGCGTTCAACGCCATTGAGCCCGCTAAAGCGCGCCACATCTTCCATTTCATCAACCACGACCGGATCGGCGATGTAAGCATCTTTATCGACTTGTTCTGCAAGCGCATGGGCAATGAGGCCACCAAGGTTGCTTGCATGCTCACCGTGGGTATTGCTGGTGAGTTCGCTGATCATCGCTTCATTGACACGGTAAAGCCCGCTTTCAAGTGGGCGAAGCAAGCCGCCGCGGCCAATGAAACCATCAATGCTTGAGAGTTCAATGTCATATTCATGCAAAAACTCGACCACCACTCCTTGGCGGAAGGGTAACTGTTCAGCAAGGTTTTCAAATTTAAGCATCGTGGTCGCATCATGGCGGATGGTGGCTTTGGCGATGCGTTTGGTCTTGTCTTTGACCACATGAAACACCGCCACTTTCGTGCTGGTTGAACCAGGATTTATCGTTAAGATTCTCACAAACCATCGAATCCTTTCTATACTGCCTGCATGCCAGCGTCAAGTGCCTGTTTGTTGACATCGATGAGCTTAGCTTTATCGCCGGTAAAGAGTTTTTCAAACACCGTTTCGATTTTTTGCTTGTCAAACCGGCCTGAAAGTTTCAAATACGCTCCAAGCGCAACAATATTGATAACTTTCAAATTGCCGAGATCAAGCGCGGTTTTGGATACGTCTATCGGATAGCTTGATACATCCTTGCGGTACGGATAATCACTGATGAGACCGCTGTTTGCGATAATGGTGCCGCCTTGTTTGACCGTGTGTTCAAACTTTTTTAAGGAGGGTTCATTAAACACAATCAATGTATCGCATTCACTCACGATGGGTGAGTGAATCGGGTTTTCACTGATCATGACACTGCAGTTGGCCGTGCCCCCGCGGGTCTCAGGGCCATAAGAGGGAATCCACATGGTGTGAAGACCTTCTTCGTTGGCCGCATACGCCAAAATCTGTCCAAGCAACATGACCCCCTGGCCTCCAAATCCGGCCACAATGACTTTTTCATTGGTCATGACTTTTCACCATCCCCTCTAGTGTCTTTATAGACCCCGAGTGGATAGTAAGGAATCATATTGTCTTCAAGCCAGTCCAAACTCTTCTTAGGGTCCATGCCCCAGTTGATCGGACAGGTTGAAACAAATTCAATCATGGAAAATCCCTTTTTGTTCGTTTGGACGTCAAAGGCTTTTTCAACCGCTTTTTTTGCCTTGCGGATATGTTTAGGGTCATGCACACTGACGCGTTCCAAATAGGTTGCGCCTGGAACCTGGGCGAGCAGCTCGCTCATTCTTAGGGGCATCCCCGCATCGGCTTGTGTGCGTCCGTCTGGTGAGGTGGTAGTTTTTTGATTAATTAGCGTTGTGGGTGCCATTTGTCCGCCCGTCATACCATAAATCGCATTGTTCACAAATATGACCGTCATATCTTCTCCGCGGTGCGCCGCATGAATAATCTCTGCCATACCAATTGAGGCCAAATCCCCATCCCCCTGGTAGGTGAATACGGTATGTTCAGGACGCACACGCTTGATACCGGTCGCAACGGCCGGTGCCCGTCCGTGCGCCGCTTGTTGCATATCACAGTTGAAAAATTCATAACTCATGACCGAACAGCCCACACTGGCCACACCAATCGCTTCATCGATCAAGCCTTTCTCTTCAAGGACTTCACCGACCAATTTGTGAATAATGCCATGTGTGCAGCCTGGACAATACGTAAACTCACGCTCTGTCATGCCTTTTTTTGGTTGATAAACCGTTTTCGTTTCCATTATGAATGGCCCCCTATCAGTGCTTTGACCTTGTCTACAATCTCACTGGTTTCTGGTGTCATGCCGCCGGTGCGGCCAAAGAAATCCACCGTGCGTTTGCCTTCGTTCGCCAGGCGCACATCCTGAAGCATTTGCCCCATGGACATTTCAAGGGTCAAAAGGGTATGGGCCTTTTCACTAAGCGTCTCAAAGGCATCAACAGGGAACGGATAAAGGCTGATGACACGGAGTAAGCCAACATTGATCCCTTCTTCCTTCAA
>PUMO01000041.1 GCA_003551405.1 Mollicutes bacterium
CATTATATTTGTGAATATGTTTTCAAATTTAGACATATTGAGACGCGGTGTTAAAACATTCAGAGAAAAAGCTATTGAAGGCATCACTGTCAATGCAGACCGTTGTGTCTCCTACGTTGAGCGAAGCAGTGGGGTCGTGACGGCCCTTTCACCACATATTGGATACGAAAAAAGCGCAGCCATTGCTAAAGAGGCCATGCGGACTGGAAAGACGATCCGTGAACTTGTTATAGAAGAAGGACTCCTTTCCAAAGAAGAGCTCGAAGTCATCTTGAATATCAAGAATATGACTAAACCAGGTATCGTTGGACACAGTTACTTAAAAGGCAAAAAATAACCCAGATTTCCATTGGAAACCTGGGTTTCTTTTATTCGTCGTTACAGTCTACTTCTACATCTTCTTCCAATACTTCTACATTGTCTACATCATAGTTGGTCAATTGATAATTATCGCCAAATGTTGTTACGAATAAATCATTAAACTGGATACGACGGTTGTTTTGTATTTGTACGCCCTGCGTCAAATTCCCTGTATAGACATAAAAGGAATGTCCGTCGATGCATATGTCAAACCCATCGGATGTTTTGTTGGTTACAATCCCTTCAACATTCACAAAGTTTCGGTAATACTCTTCTGGATTCTGGGCCAAATCATCGAGGTCCACATCAGAAGCACCATCTTCAAACATAGGGTCTTCATCGTCCCCACCAAGTCTTAAATTATTCGCATTGGCATTATTTTCCGCCAAACGGAAATATTCAGCATATTGTGTATCACCAACGCCTGATGCCGGTGAATAACCGAGTTCAACCGTCTCTAAGTTCATATTGCGTCCATCATACCAAACCGTCGCAAGGTGGCGCCCATAATTGCCGGTGCGTCCAATCATTGGGTGCACTTCGGGGTGACCTTCATCAGGATGTGGTTCATATTCAAGGACCAAAGTATCCGCATCCGTCAGTTTATCACACACATAATCACTGGATTCAAAGCCCCACGGCTCCACGACTGATGTTGACTCAGGCGTATCTGTAAATAAGTACCGGACCCGGATGTCAGATTCTGTCTCACTGTCAAAGTGTGTGGTGTCACCGTCAATACAGTTTCTAAGTGTCACTTCTCCGATCCCGTCTTCAGGAAAAGATTTTCCTTCATACTGTTCACTTTCAAGTTTTAACATGTCAGTAACCGGGGTTTCATCATTGCCTTCAAACGGCACAGTTTTACCATATAGTGTCATGTCATCTTCAACTGGCGTACTTCTGTCAAACATATCGGTATAATCTTCATCTATATACCACCCTAGGAAGTGTTCTCCCGGCAAGGATGGCATTGGTGTGGTGGTGGAGTCTCCCGGTTCAACGGTCCGTGTTTCATAGATTTCACCATCGAGTTCAAACTGTACCTCATACTCGCTTGAACAAGCCGCTAAACCAAAAACAATTACAAAACTTATGAATAAAGTTGCTATTTTTTTCATATTTGTTATGCTCCTTATTTTTTTATTCCAATTCATTTTAACGAAGATTAGAAGCGCTTACAATACTAAATATTAAAAAATGAGAATAAATTCTCATTTTTTAATATTGAACAATTGAATGGAATTCTGAAACGTCTTCAACAGAACTGATCGCAATTCCTTTTGGGGTGATATGATAAACTAAGTCATCGTCTACATGCGCTCTGTATACAAAATTTGATACATCATGAATCGCTTCAGGCAGGGTGAAATAGTCTTCCTGTTTAAGCGCATAAGCATCTTCTTTAAATCCGAACTGATTAATTCTCGTCACATAAGAAGGGGAATCATTTGTTTCATCGAGATCTTCAGACATAACAGTGGGGATATAAAATTGATTAAACTCGGGCATGTGTTGAATGTCAGATGCATTAAAGGTTGTCTCTAGTGCGCTTTGTTTAAAAGTGGGCGGTGTATGCACACTGTGTGCATCATCAGAGATTAATACATTATGATCACGCGTGAATATATTTAATGCAATGCGGTCATCCTCAAATCGATAATCAAAAATACCATCTGGGGTTTCATGAAAAATTGCGCTTGGTAAATTTTCGATATTATAATCATCCATCGAGCGAATGATAGTTGGTTGACTTGTATCATAAGGTCTAATCTCACCATTATCCGTCATCAAATATAAAACTTGACGATGGAAAAATAGTGAATCTATGTCAGCCTCAATTGACGTGGTTAATTCCGCGAATATATCAAGCTGTTTTGTAAAACGAGAAAACTCTAAATATCCATCATCATTTCTTGTAATAACCATGCGAAGGCCGGTGCCAAGCGCTAAGGGTTCTTCCGCCTTTTCACCTTCAATCATTCGCGTACGATAATAATCAACATCAATGCCGCTTGTTTCAAGTTTGGTAAGAGAAGTGTTTGTTGCTTCTACAGGATCTTCAAGCTCCAAAAAATCAGACGCTTGAACAAACTGATAACTACGGTTGATAATAAAGATTTCTTCATTATGGAAGCGAACATGATTATTGATACTTAACAAAGTGGTATCCATGTTGAAAACATGCGTATCCAAATCAAGCGTATAAATCGTAAGTAAATTATTTGGGTTGGTCCCCTCTATGTGGCGCATTGAGCTATAAAGTTGTTCTACACGATCACCATTATGATTCACCTCAGGAAGTATATTATCCGAGTCAAAATCACCCTTATCATAAGGGAGATATTGTTCACTTGCGATTCTCAAAACCCCTTCATGAATGTCAATTTCATTGGGGGTTCCTGAAAAACTGAATGTGTCTGTTTTTTCAAACGTATCAATGTCATAAGCGTATAATTTCGTCTTCATTTGATATTCGTCAAGAGAGTATGATTCACTGTTTCCATCTGTTTTGCCTACTAAGTAAAGCGTTTGACCTTCAATGAACAGCCCAAGCGGTTGTGTTTGATCATCAAACACAGGTAAAGACTCTTGATGTGTTGCTTCTTGGTCATTGTGATTTACAGAAGATATTTCTATCGCATCGTCACTAAGCGCAAACACATGTTGGTTATGTACAACGACATCATCAACATATGCATCAAGCCTCAATTCTTTATTTCTTTGCTCTTCCATAATATCTATATGTTCTTCATCACTCAATTTTTGTGTTGAGGTTGTTTGATAGAATTTGCTTTGAAAATTGTTATGTATCTGAGTTAGGTCATTTTGTGATTCTACCTGGTTAACATGTTCATCATAGATTACTGGGTTTTGAAGTATCGCAAGTATGAAAACAATTGGAATAAGCAACGGTAAAAAGACCTTATAAAAAGATCTGAGTTTGGGTTGTTTAGCCTCTTTTTCTGTATAGCTTCTTAAACTCTTCTTCGTCACATTCAATCGCTTATTAAAGATGATTTCCATCAAAACTGAGCGGAACAGAACAACTGTGAGTGCTATAGACACAAAAAGGATGCTGAAGATAATGAAGTTGTTGTATATGAATTAAAAAAACGTGAACATGTCACCACCCCCTTATAACTTTAACGTCTTTTTAAACGTTTTATAGTAGCGACGATTCACTTCAACCGTATGACCATTTTTCATTAAGAGATTCAATTTCGAATTGAATGCTGGCTTAATGTAGTCAATCTTGTTAATATTTACAAGTGCATACTTTGAAACACGTAAAAAATATTTGTTTTTTAGCTCTTCTTCAAGTTCATAAAGTTTCATGTTCACCGAAAAGGTATGATTCATTAAATACGCATGAACCTCTTCGTTTTCAATCATAAAATAATGGATTCGTCTTGATTCAATGTGCTTTAACCCTTTATCCGATTCCACGGTAATAAAAATATCTTCGCCCTTAACAATCGAATCAAGCATCCGATTCACTTTTTCAGCATTGTCTTCAGAGAATACAATGTTAATTTTATCCTCTTCTATTTCATCTTTATCGGTTGTTAAAACATATTCATATTTTTTTGAATCAACAATTTTTAGTTTGTTGCGAATCCGTGACTTGGCTTCTTTGGGTACTTTGAGTTTGAACATAAAACCCCTCCACCGGTTTATTTAAAGGATAACATAGAGCTTTAATCACTACATGATAATCCTATATTTTACAGATTTTAGTCTTTGAATTACAGTGAAAACAATTGATTGTTCAAATACGCCTGGTAGCTGCGGTAAACTTTATTGATAGGAAGACCCATTAAAGAAGCATAATAACCGGCTAAAATATTGCCGAAATTACCCGTAGGTACGCTAAAGTTAATTTTTTCATTTTCTTTTATTTC
>PUMO01000155.1 GCA_003551405.1 Mollicutes bacterium
ATATTAGGGTTTTTAACACTGATCCCTCATGCTGTGTTACTCATTATGACCGCACTCAACGCGAACAATCCAACAGGGGTCATTGCATTCACCATTTTGCTTCCCTTAACCGTGACCTCATGGCCAAGACTGCGCAAGAAAATGCATGCGTATGAATGGCGCGGTTTTCATAAGTGGGCTTACCTAGCGTATGCGGCTATTTTTGCACACCTTGCGGCGATAAACATTGTCGCTCAGGAAGATTCACTGCGGTTTGTCAGGTTGGCTATTTACACAATCATATTTGCTGTTTACACGATTTTAAAACTCAAAAACCATGTGTTTGTCGAAAAACCTGAACCCAAAGCCAAGAAAACGAAAGCCAACGGATAAAGAAGTGCATCGCGCACTTCTTTTTTTATTGGTCGCCTTCAGCATTTTATTTGAAAAGACTATAATTTAATGCCATAATAACAATAGAAATCATATCAATTAGGAGGATTCTATTTATGAATTTTGAACTACCAAAACTCAATTATGACTACGACGCATTGGAACCATACATTGATGCGCGCACAATGGAAATTCACCACACCAAACACCATAATACTTACATTACCAAGTTAAAAAACGCTGTCGACAATTATCCTGAACTTAAGGATAAACCACTTGAAGATGTACTGGCTGATCTTGACAATGTGCCTAGTGAAATCCGCACTGCAGTAAGGAATAATGGAGGCGGGCACTATAACCACACCTTGTTCTGGACAATCCTAGGCCCTAACCAGGGTGGACAGCCAAGTGGACAACTGCTTGATGCAATCAAGCGTGCATTTGGAAGTTTTGAAGAGTTCCAACAAAGCTTCAAACAAGCCGCATTAACACGTTTTGGCTCAGGTTGGGCATGGCTTGTCGTTACACCAGAAAATACGCTTAAAATCACATCGACACCCAATCAAGACGTTCCTCTTGATGAAGGCACACCGATCTTGGGCATTGACGTGTGGGAACACGCTTATTACTTAAATTATCAAAACCGTCGTCCAGATTATGTTGATGCATTTTGGAATGTTGTCAACTGGGACCAAGTTGCCAAATACTTTGAAGACGCCACAAAATAACATTAAGGAGGCTATTTTTAGCCTCCTTTTTTTATTCGGTTATGAGTTATGATATACTGAGCGCAAGGAGTGATACTGTGCAAACCATTCAAACAAAAAACGCCCCCAAGGCTATTGGAGCTTATTCACAAGGTGCATACAAAAATGGGACCCTTTATGTGAGTGGACAATTACCGCTTGATCCGCAGACCAGTGATTTACCAAGTAATGACATTAAAGTGCTAACAAGACAAGCACTTAATAATGTGCTTGCTGTTGTTGAGGCCGCCGGACTGAAAAAAACTGATATTGTTCGTTGCGGTATTTTTTTAACCGATATGCGTGCGTTCAATGAATTTAACGAAGTATATGGTGAATTTTTCGGTGATCACCAGCCTGCGCGTGCTGCCGTAGAAGTTCGCGGACTGCCCAAAGGGGCTCCCATCGAAATAGATGGGATAGCGATAAAGTAAATAAAAAGCCATCCCTGAAAGATGGCTTTGGTTTTTATTTAAGTGCTTGACTAACGAACCAGATTTCTTTTGCAAATCCACCAGCAATGTCTTCAAGCATATCAACAGTAGCGAAATCATTTTCTTCATCCGCAGTGTTTCTTGCATCAGTAACTAGGCTTAAAAGATATTTCAAATCTTCTAATAAAACTTCATACACTTTAATCGTTGGAAGCTCCTCATTGCCAAGTTCTTTGATTTTTGTGATTTCCAAGTTTGCTTTTTGGCTTGCAGGTGGGAATTCACCAAGCATTTTGAGGCGTTCAGCTACATCATCATAATGTTCGTTGAGCTGGTCATAAAGCTCTTCTGCATACTCATGGACTTCTTTGAAGCGTTCACCTTTAACATTCCAATGCAGATTGTGGAATTTTACAAATGCAACAGACAAATCTGCAACCAATTGATTCAGTAAATCAACTTTCTTACTCATTTAATTCGTCCTCCTTAAAATTTAAAATTCTTAAGTTCTACACTCATTATACTGTAATCGTTACAATTTTGCAATGATTACACGCGGGAAACTTAATTCCCTATCTATATGTTAACGCGTTTATGAAGGGCATTCAAGTTTTTTAAATGTATCGTGTCCTATGAATTGAATCTTCGTATTATTATTTTTAAAATAAGTCTACAATGATAATCGAAAGGGGATTATATGGATTTAGAAGGTAAAAAGAATTTGAAAGAAATGCGCGAAACAATGGAGGAAAAGCTTTACAGCCGCAATTGGAAACGTTATGGGTTTGACCTTAATCCTTTTGTTTCCTTTGGTACTGCGATCATTGTGGTCGCTTTAGTGATTTATGCGATTGTGGCCAACTTCGAATGGTTCGGGCTTTCACCGGCGGATGAAACGCTCGCCAATTTAAGATTAGCCATTACCGAGCGATTTGACTGGCTATTTATCCTCATTACCAATTTCTTTATACTCTTAGCAATATTCCTTGCTTTTTCACGACTTGGACGTGTTCGGCTCGGCGGCATGCAAAGCAAACCCGAATTTTCCAATTTTGCCTGGTATTCAATGCTTCTATCTGCAGGCATGGGAATCGGTCTTATGTTTTGGGCTGTTGGTGAACCGCTCAATCATTTCAATACACCAGGACCAATTTATGAAGGGGCCAGCAGTAGTGTTCAAGCCATGAGCCAGACATTTTTGCACTGGGGGCTTCATCCTTGGGCAATCTATGCGGTGATGGGTCTATCACTTGCCTTCTTTGCCTACAATAAAAAACTGCCTTTGTCGCTTCGCTCCATTTTCTATCCGGTATTTAAAGATAGAGTGTTCGGACGCCTCGGTGACGTCATTGACCTAATCGCTGTACTGGCAACCCTCTTCGGTTTAGCCACGAGCCTGGGTCTGGGCGTCCAACAGATCAATAGCGGACTTGGCCACCTTATCGGAATCCCCGTGGCACCGTGGGTTCAGGTTGTGTTGATCGCAGTGATTACCGCTATAGCGACGATTTCGATCATATCAGGAATCGACAAGGGGGTCCGCATTTTATCAGGCGCAAACATGCGAATGGCCTTTGTGTTCATGATTGCAATCTTGTTGCTTGGTCCGACATTTTTCATTTTCAGACTCTTCGCTTCCTCTTTAGGAAGTTACCTCAATGACTTTCTTGGCAGCGCGCTTTATTTGTCCTTAGAAAGCGGCGAGGGAAGAGATTGGCAGGGGGCTTGGACAATATTCTACCTCGCATGGTGGGTCTCCTGGAGCCCATTTGTGGGGATGTTTATCGCCCGTGTATCACGGGGGCGCACAGTACGTGAGTTCATTATCGCCGTTTTGCTTATCCCATCACTTATTTCCTTTATCTGGCTCAGTGTTTTTGGTGGGACGGCATTTTCCGTTAATGAAGCGACTAACGGTGCACTTTATGCCACAGTAACTGATAATCTTCCTGTTGCTCTATTTGAACTTATCGATATGCTAAATATTCAACTGTTCCAAGGAATCATAGTCGTCTTATTGAGTGTGTTGGCGACTATCATCATCATCTTCTTTTTCATTACTTCTTCTGATTCAGGCTCGATTGTTATCAATGCAATTACATCAGGCGGCAAGACAAAAACCAAAGCACGCCAGCGTGTATTTTGGGCAGTTATCGAAGGATTGATTGCTGCCATATTGATACTCATTGGCGGAGAACGTGCACTTCAAACGCTTCAGGATGCCGTAATCATGACGGGATTGCCCTTTGTCATTTTACTCCTGTTCATGAGCATCATATTGCTCGTATCCCTCTCCATGTCCTATCAGCGACAACAACACAAACGTGATGTCCGCAAACTTGAGACATTAATTGCCCACACAGACATCACTTACCACCACGAAGAAGGATCACTTGAAGAACAAGAGGAACAAGAACAACAAAACAAGAATAAATAAACCAACTAAAAAAGAACGCTGAAGGAGATTCACATCTTCAACGTTCTTTTTAATAAACATTTATTAAAGCGTTTCACGCAATTAGGGCATAAAAAAAACTTACTCAATGAGTAAGTTTGATAAGCGAAATGGTGACCCGTATGGGATTCGAACCCATGAATGCTAGCGTGAAAGGCTAGTGAGTTAAACCGCTTCTCCAACGGGCCATCCTG
>PUMO01000219.1 GCA_003551405.1 Mollicutes bacterium
AAACTGGTGGACAAGTGTTTCACCGCGCATGATACGCAAGGCATAATTTTCAATCATTTCTCCATTTGAGGTCGTTAAATCAAATGTCAAGGTGTTGCCGTCCAAACGGACATCATCAATATCAGCGCTCGGCCCATTTTCCCCGCACGCTGCGAGACTCAATACAAATACAAGCATCAATAGATATTTCATACGCTTACCCCTTTTCTTCAGTTAATTTCATTATAACAGATTCACTCGATGAAGAAGGGTGTTTTTCTAAAAAAAGTACCGCCCACGCGGGGCGGTACATATTAATCAAGGTCAACGGTATCATGGTCATAATAAAGTAAATATGCAAGGTGCGGATAATCTATGAATGGATTTCGGTTGTTTTGGTATTCTTCTATGACATCATTGCGCCGCATTTCAAAATGACTGACATCATCCCCTGCATGCCACTGAAGCATCACACTGAGGTCCCCCATTTCATAATCGTCCGCACTAGGTGAATCGTCCACAAGTGTTAAATCATCATAAAGCACATCCATATAAAACATCATACGTGAAACATCCCCTTTGACATCATCATGGGGTTCGTATGAAGACCCGCTGGTTTCTAAGTCAAAGTACTTATATCCCCGTGCACTGTTTTCACCAGGATCGGCCGGTGTCAGGTTATGGAGATCACTGCCCAGGTTGCTGGTGCGTTCACCGGGGAAACGGCGATTTGGCCAAACATGCTCGCGGTTCCACGTTGTGCCGCCGTCCCATTCACCAGGCACACTTTCACGGGTATAAAGCTGAATGACGTTGTCAGGATTATCAGGATCACGGTCACTAATCTGAAGGATATCGCGTGCATCGTCATATGAGACATATTCAATCTGGTTTTCCAGCATGGTTTGTAGTTCCCTTTCCAAATCGTCGCCGTAAAGCCCTTCAAGGTCACTATAGTGTCCATCATAGCGATCAAGGTCAAGGTCAGTAAGTTCATCGAGGGTCATATCTTCATAATCGATGGGCTCAGGCACATCATAGACGGCGTTTAGTGTCATGCCGTCTTCAGGCATCTCATAAGTAAAGATGCGTGATTCACTGACAACGTTACCGTCACTGTCTTCCCAAGCTATGAAATCATAGTCCTCTGACGCGCTGGTGGACACTTCAACCGTTGTGCCTGCCACAACCGGGCGGTCAATATCTTTTTCAAGTGCAGCGCGGTAATAATTACTCTCTAAAGCCAGTGCATAGGCTTCAGGATTGTCAAACACAGCGTTATAAACGACGTCTTCTTCAAGCGTGAATGTATAAGGGTTTTCATCACTGATTTCATTGCCGTCTTCATCTTCCCAGTACATAAAATCATACGTTGCTTCGGTATCATACGCATAAATTTCCACACTTTCACCCGGTGCCACGCGGTTGGAAGGATCAAATTCAAAAGCCGCGTCCCAGTAATCACTCTCAAGGTCAACGACCGGATAATCGCTGCCGGGCACATTGTTCTCCCAGAACAAATCATTAATCGTGGTTTGTCCGCTTGTTGGCACCAGTTCAAGTTCGAATTCACCGGTAATGTCAAGTCCGTCCACTTCGAAAAGCTCAAAAGTGCCATCCACTTCTTCAGCCGTCGCGATCAATTCACCGTTAATGTAGATTTCAAGGCCTGCGGGATTAGAAAATGCATTTTCATAATATACACTCAGCGAACGAATCCCTTCAGGAATGGTCGCTTTCATCGAAGCACTGCGCTCAGAGGTGTCCCCAAACGTCACTGCGTCAGAGACATTGTCAAAGCGAACGTCTGTGCGTGTGTCTGTAAAATGCCATTCAATACCGCTCGTGCCTACCTGGGAAAAATCACTGTACTGACTCCCTGTTTCATAAAAGTCATCAAAGGTTTCATGGTAGGTTGTTGGTTCAACATCCACAGATTCAAACACCGCGTGTAATGTGGTGTCAGATTCAAGGGTATATTCAAGCGTTTCACGTTCACTTATCACATCCCCCTCAATTTCCCACGCAACAAATTCAAGTGACGCTGAATCATATTCAGGACTCACAGTGATGGTGTCCCCTTCACTGTATGGCGCGGATTGATCAAGATCAAAACTAACACCTTCGTGACTTGATTCAATCTCAAGATTTAGCGAATCTTCACTTTCAAACACCGCTTCTAATGTATCGTTGCCTTCTATGGTATGGGTGAATGATTCTGATTCACTGACCACTTCACCCTGAGACGCCCAGTGGGAAAATTCAAGGGTGTCATCCTCCCAAGAGACATGAACCTCTACGGAGTCGCCTGCATCAAACGGTCCTTCAGGCGTCTTGGACAAATCCACATCGCCCGCCTCCGTCTCAAGTGCCAGGCGGTAACCATCATCTTCAAAAAGATCACATGCTGAGAGTGCGGTGATGCTTAGCATCATCAACATAACAATCATTACTTTTTTCATAATGTATTCTCCTCAATCTATTTTTAAAACATTCATTTAAACAGTGCAGTATACCATGAAACCGCTTGTTTTAAAACACAAAAAAACACTTCCTTTTATCATTTGAAAGTGTTTTTCACATAACAAATAAGCCTTAAAGTTTAACACCAGCGTCATTGAGACGTTTAAGACCAATCTCAAATGTTTCACGCAAGCGGTCCGTATCCAAAATGGCCGCATATACCGCTTTATGGGTATCTTCTTCAACATGCTTTTGTTTGATGGTTCTAAACTCCTTGGCCACATCACTGGTGTCCTTTTGTGAAATTTCAAGGACTGTCAATAAATTGACCAAATTGAATTTTTCTTCGTTGATTAAAAACTTACGGAATTTGGTTTTGGCCTTAACGTGTGCATCACTGGGCACATGACGCATGGCACCATCATCATCGGCCGGCACGCTTTCATATTTGGCAAGGGCTTTGTCAAATTTTCTAAAGAACTTTTTGCTTTCTTTTCCAATATTGTCCATTTCCTTAATGGATTGCATGGTTTCACCTACTTTCTTTTTCACCGTATATTATAGACGACAATAATAAATAGTGCAACGCTTTTATGTTGCGCACGCTGCGTTGAAGGAAACGTTATTTTAGGTTATAATGGACCGGCAAAGAAAGGACTGTGATGCTATTGCTAGCAAACAAAGAATAATATCCCTGGAGCGTGCTGATACGCTTAAAAGTCGTATTGATGATTATTTGGAAGCACGCAAGCATATTGATAAGGGACTTGAACAAACAAAAAATATAAATGCGCGCAAAGCGCGCATCCTTAAAGTGCTTGATGCCACTGAGCGTGACTGGGATGATTACAAGTGGCAACTCTCAAACCGGATCTCAGACAGTGAAACACTCAGTCAAATCCTTAATCTCACCGATGATGAGAAAAAGGCCATTGATGATGTGGGGGCGTCTTTCCGCTGGAGCATTTCACCGTATTATCTTTCACTCATCAACCCTGATGAAGTGTATGACCCGATCAAGCTGATGGCGATGCCCTCCTTCTTGGAACTTGAAGATACGTATCATAATCTTGATCCGATGAATGAAGAACACACCAATCCCGCCGGGTCCATCACACGGCGCTATCCCGACCGCTTGATCATCAATGTTACCAATGAATGCGCCATGTATTGCCGGCACTGTCAGCGCCGCCGCAACATCGGCACAAAAGATTTGGCCACCCCAAAAGATGAAGTGCAAGCCTCCATTGACTACATAAGAGAAAACCCTGAAATCCGCGATGTGCTCGTCACCGGCGGTGACCCACTCACCTTATCCGATGCACGACTTGAATGGATTCTCTCAGCGCTTCATGCGATTGAACATGTGGAATATATCCGCATCGGTTCGCGCACCCCTGTCACCATGCCCCAGCGCATTACCGATGATTTGGTCAATATTTTCAAAAAGTACCATCCGATTTTCTTAAACTCACACTTCAACCACCCCATGGAAATCACTGAAGAAAGCAAAGCAGCCTGCGAAAAACTCGCCAATAACGGCGTCCCCCTTGGCAACCAGGCCGTGTTGCTTAACGGCGTCAACAACGATAAATATGTCATGCGCAGTTTAAACCACGAACTGCTTAAAATACGCGTCAAACCCTACTATTTGTTCCATGCGAAAAGTGTCAAGGGCACGCGCCATTTCAACACAAGCATAGATGATGGGCTGGAAATTATGGAATATTTAAGAGGCT
>PUMO01000064.1 GCA_003551405.1 Mollicutes bacterium
CTGCGGTCAAGCGCCTCTCCTGCTCAGTGGCGTCCTCAGCAGCCTGCACCGCTTGCTGCCTGTGCCACCTCGTGGCCGCACCGCACCATCCAAGTCCACGAGGGTGCGGGCCTGGGCCACCTGCTTCATCAGCTGCCATGCGCCCACTCTTCCAGCCACAGCCAAATGGCCACACCCTGCCAGCCCAGCACACTCACACCCACCAAGCTGTCATTCAATAAACCTGCTCTGCCAGGCCCCAGCACCCACCTGCACCTGCATATTCCTGCACATGCACCCCTCCCACTCCGCAGGCGAGTCGCACTTGTTCCAGACCTATGCCATCATTGACTCAGTGAGCCCCCGCGTAGGATCGACTGCGGGCGGGACCAAGGTCACCATGACGGTGCGTGGTCTGCGTCTGCCTCATGCTTGTGCCACACGTTGCCCAGCCAAGAGGCGTGGCAACAAGGACAGGGCAAGCATTGCGTAGAGGGCCATGTGCGTGTTTGAGGGAAGAATCCCTTCATCTCAAATGTCCATCTTGGCCAGTCTATATTTAGCACAATGTTTGTACCGGGGGCTGCACCTCTCCCTGCCATGCCTGCGGTGGGGTCAATTCCCCCCCTGAACAAGCCCTCCCTTCTCTCTCTTGCTCGCTGGTGTGCGTAAGCTGCCCGCTCTGCTCTGCACTTGAAGCAATGCCAACTCACCCTGAACTTTCTGGGTTTCTGGGGATAGCGGGGCACCTACAGTGCTGTTGCTAGCTCTACAGGCTGTTGACCCTAGGGCCATGGCCTCTCCACCCTGTCGTTGGGTCTTGGCCCACCTGATGCATTTCAATTCAAGGCACTGCTGCACACACTTGCTGACTGCTGCCTGCAGGGCAAAGGCTTCCCCACCCTGTCGCTGGGCCTCACGCGTGATGACATCCGGATCATGATTGCGGGCGTGCCCTGCGCCGTCACCTCATCCACCTTCACGCAAATGGAGTGCGTCACGGGCGCGGAGATGTCCTACACACCAACCCCAGTCAATGGCCTGCTGCCAGGTGCGCGGGGGGAAGGCTGCAGGTGCTGTGCCGCCTCCTTTATCCTCTGTGAGCACGGTGGATGGTGGTGTTGGATGCTAGTGTAGCCGCGCTGTGCTTCTCAGCCCCTCTTATCCGCCCTTTTTTTTCTTAGCAGCCTGGTTCCCCTTGCAGATGCCACACTCTCAGTGCAGCCTGGCCTGAATTTCTGCCGACCTGCTTCACCCTTCCCCTTGCTTCTGCAGGCATGCGCGGGCTGGAGATGGAGGTGTACTTCACGGAGAATCCTCTTCCCAGCTTTGCCGAGCTGAACAGTACCATAACAGTTGAGGACTCAGGCACCGGCTCCTTCCGCACAACCGAGCAGGCGCAGTGGGAGACGCCGCTCAATGTGACCGATGACAGCAATATCGACTAGTGAGTTGTGGGGAGGAAACACACCTGGTCAGGAAGAAGGAGGTTGGCCTGGCCAGGCGTGCATAATTGCACTGGCAATGCTGAGATGCCAGTGCCACAGGTCACATTTGACTACTTCTCAACCCAACCGGCTTCAATGGCAGTCCCTCTCCTGCCAAGATTGTTGCCAGGCAAAAGTGGGATCGCTGCCCCACCCCCTGCAGTTGACCTGCAGGCACAGGGCAAGCTGCTGTGCACACCCAATCCCACACTCCTGCACCCCTGCAGTTGGTGCTCCAAGTCCAAGGCCTTCTTCATCGCTCCTCGCACCGGCGGTTACCGCTTCTACACAAGCTTCGACGATAAAATCCGTCTGCAGGGCAGCTGGATTGTGAGTGTGATGCAGTGCTTAGCTTTGTGCCCTTGGCCGCAGGCGCTGATGGTATGAAGGGGGAATGTGGCTGCCTGGATGGCCAGTTCTGGCCATGCGCTTGTGTTCAGTGCATACACCACCTTCCATCTCTGCTCGTTGGGAGCTCAAGAGTGGGGGCAACCCAGGAAGGAACCCAAAAAGCTCATTGCAGCTACCCCCCTGTCTTCATGATATGACTGGCTGTATGTGCCCACTAGCTCTGCCCTCTGTGCCCCTGCACGGTATAGGTGCAGAGGTGTGTACTGGCCCCGCGCCGAGGAAGTGCTTGAGCTTTGGCAGCATTAGTGCTGGGATGACCTCACCTGCACTACTCCTCAATGCAGAATAATGACAGCATCCCCGTGACCCAGGAGCTGGTTAAGAATAGCTCCTGGCAGAGAATTGACGACTTCTTTCAACACGGCAGCTCTCAGTACAGCTCTGATGTTCAGCTTGAAGAGGGCCAGTCCATCCTGCTGGAGGCAGCTCACTGCAATGGACCAGACCGTGGCCACATGCAGGTGCGTGAGGGATGGCTTTGGGGGCCACAGGGTGAAGGGTGGCCCCAGCCACAATCAGCTGCTTATGGACAGCAAAGGCAGTCATAGGGTAAGGCATGCATAGGGGAGGGGCTGCTGCTGCTGCTGCTCAACAGCTGAGTGTGTCACAGGGAAGGACAATTATAAGGGGCACATGGGCGGAGGGCGCAAGGAGGCCTTGAATAAAAGGGAGACTCAGGGGTGCAGAGGCTCACTTACCCCACCTCATGCTAAGCACTGGGGAATAGCTCCCATTCAAGCCTATGTGCACGCATACCCTATAGGTTGCCGTGCTGGTCCCCAGCACCGAACCAACAGCCATGTCGCTAGAGACCATTCAGGAGTTTACAATCAATGCCAAGGACAGCAAGCGGGCTTCGGATGAGACAAGAACAACACAGGTTTGCTGGGGGTGGTTATCAAAGACTCAAGGGCTTGGGAAGAAGTCCTAGCTGCTCTTGCGGCAGGATGCAACACGCATGGATGAGGAAAGGGGAGGCAGCGAGGCTTGGGCAGGCATGTTCCTCTCCCACCCCCTCTCCTCTACTAGATTTCATGACCTCTGTATGCATCAACCCTCTACCTCCTTGTCTCCCCACTCACACATCTGTGACCACCATGCACCCACAACCCACCCACCCTGCAGACAATTTCCTACCTGTTTGCGCCTCCAATGGCAGTTACAGTCTACGATGTGGTGATTTCAGCGGACTCCGATTATGGGTGGATGCTTGAGTCTGCGTACCCTGCCACACTCACCTTCAAGCCCTTTGTGAACGGCACCAGCCTAGGCAGAGACTTCAATGTGTCCATCACAGCAACAGGGGACACCATCCAGAACCAGCTTTATACTGTAAGTGGTCTTTGGTGCTGCAATGAAGCAGCTTGTCTCTGCAGCCTCAACCTGGGCCAAGGATTTGTGCGCAGGGCACAGGTAGCAGAAACCCAGGTCCCAGTCACACTCCCTGGAATGCTTGTGCATGTGCTCATTTCTGGCATTATTTGTTCTGTACCTTGTAGGCACTGGGCCTTGATCAAGCGGATGTGGGCGTTCTCCGCTTGGCTGGTCCCAACAGAGTCACCTACCAAGTTGGCATTGACTCAGACAAGTGAGTGGTAAATGCAGCAGGGTGGACCAGATCCTCTCCGCCCTTTTGCCTGGCACGCACCTGCTTCAATTGCACTGGTAGCGTTTGCCTTGCTGCATTGCTGCCAAACCATGCTACTCATAGCGTCCAAGCCATGGGTGAGCAGCTGCTTGCATACCAGCCCTCCAGTCTGCACGCAAGCACAAGCCCTGGGTAGTGGAGCAGACCAGAAACTAGGGTCTTGTACTGCTCAAGTTTTACCCCCTTGGCAGAGGAAGGGTGTACATGCCTCACTGCTCACACGCCAATCGCAGGGTTCCATTCAATTTCTCATTGGAAGTGGCGGTGACCAGCACTGAGGACCCATGGCAGCCCACTGTGCTTGATGCTGTTCCGGCTGGGTGTGCAGCACGCAAGCGCGCCCTGCTTGGCCTGAAGCGGTCCAGCAGCAGCAGCAGCAGCAGCAGCAGCAGCAAGGAAGGGGGGGAGGCCTCTGCCCCTGAGGCCACCAGGCCCTTGCACTCGCGCAGTCTGAGGGCCAACACTGCCATGACGCCCGAGGAGGCGCTGACTGTGACTGTGACCCCGGAGGTGACCATCTCGCGTGCGCCGGTGGCAGAGGCAGGCCCCGGACACACCACAACAACCATCCTGCCGGGGGTCCAGCAGCAGCAGCAGCAGCAGCAGCAGCAGCAGCAGCAGCAGCAGCAGC
>PUMO01000020.1 GCA_003551405.1 Mollicutes bacterium
CCGGAGGCATCTTCAAGGCTCTTGGCCAGAGCTTCAGCTGAGCGTCGGTGGTATTCGACTGCCACGGAGGGAGAGCCCAAGCCGAATTTGAGGACGTCCTCTCTAATCGTGGCTGAGGAGGTAGTTTTCCAGAGCCCAAACTTGTGCTTAATGGCGCCTCCGATCATGGAGTCCCAGATCTCAAGGTCCATGGGGGTACAGGGGGTGATGGGGAAGGCGTAGGCCAGGCTAGGTATGATGGCCATGCGGATGATGGTTTGTGTTTGGCGCGGTGAGGCGTATGAGGCCCGTAGGTGTGCGACCTTTTCTTTCAGGGTGGTGGTCATGCGCTTGTGCTGATGCGACCAGTCAAGGGTCATGGTGAGTTCCACTCCTAAGTATAAGAAGGGAGCGTCGGGTGCAAGGAATTGTGCTTTCTGATTTTGGACGGTGACCTTGTCTGCGAGCTGGTGCCTAAGCCGGTCTGTGGATGTTTGGCCATCAGCTGCCGTGCTGGCTGCACCGTATAGGATGCCAGTCACCTTAGTCTTGCTCCCCGATATCTGGAGCGCAGACCAGTTGGAATACTGAGTAATTTTATGGGCCTGGGTGTGGAGGCAGGCAAGGGTGGTTGTGAGGCAGGCAAGGTCGTCTGCAAAGGCAGCGCTGCTCAAGTTGTTGAGCAGGTGGTTAGCTTGTGCGGATCCTGACCTGATGCAACCATGGGTGTATCCCCTTCCTCCCACATGCAGCCATCTCAGGAGGGGCTCCATGTAGAGGAGGAAAAGGAGGGGGGAGAGCGTGTCGCCCTGGATGGTTCCCCTCTCAACTGGGATCTTTTGTGTGCTGCCCCCACCGGGCAGCTTGATTTGCGTGGTGGCGTCCGTGTATAGATTTCTGACCACATCGATGGCGCCGGTCGGAATTCCAAGCTCGTACATGACAATGAGCATCTTGTCATGGTCGGTGGTGTTGAAGGCGGATGTGAAGTCGATAATGAGGGCGTAAATGTCTTGCTTGAAGAGCTTTGCGTCCTCTAGGGCCATGATCAGGTTCTGCAGCTGGTGTATCGTGTCTTTTTGCTTGCGGAAGCCCGCTTGGGTGGAGCTCAGGATGGAGTGGGTCTCAGTGTACTCGTAAAGAGCGTTGGTGATCAGGCGCGTCCAGAGCTTGTAGAGTGTATTGGCCAACCCCACAGGTCTGTAGGAGGTGAGACTGGTTTGAGGGCCTTTTTGTTTATCGATGAGCACGGTATCGCTAGTTTTCCAGGCTCTGGGTGTGACACCAGTGGCCCACATCACAGTGAAGAGCATGTGGATCATGGTGCGCGCTTCTGGGGGGAGCATCGTGAGAAGCTCGTTCACAATGCCATCTGGACCGGGCGACTTGTTGTTGCTGAGGGAGCGCACGCACTCATGGAAGCCAGTCTTGGTCATGATAGATGTGTGGAGCCAGCTCCTGTCTGGCTTGCCCAAGGTGTTCTCATCAATCGTGACCGGGGTTTGAATAACAAATCGATCCACGGCGTCAATGTGCTCCCATGGGAAGATGTCTAGGGGTCTATGCTGAGGTAGGTAGATGCCAGTCTTGATGCAGACGGGCTGAAGCAAGGTGGTGTAGAAGTCTTGTATGATGGAGGCAACCTTGCTGGACTCAGTTTCTAAATTCCCTCTTTTGGGATCTTTCAGAGCCTTCAGTCCCGCTCGCTGGGAAGCTCCTTTAAATATCTCCTTGTGAGCGCGCTTTGGATGTTTGCTGATAAGCCTCTGCTGCTTAATGCGGGCGCGTTGCCGGCATGCTTTCTTGTGGGTACCATCAAGGGTTGTGATTTGAACCCTAACCTTGGCATACAAGTTCCGTAACTGAGCGATAAATGTGGGCTGTGCCTCCTCATTTCTGATAGGCGTGTGCTTGTTGAGTAGGGGTGTTAGGGTGGCTATGGCCTCGCACAGGCTTGCGTTGCCCTCATTCTGCTCCTTCACTTCCTCAGCTGAACCTGTGCTAAGCGCAGCGGGGCAGGAGGAGAGCACAGCCTGCACCGCTTTGATAATACGGAGCGTCTTGCTCAGGGCCGCCCGCCTCTTACTCATTGGCCGTGGCCTGTGGTGCTCGTAGCCTGTAGACACCGCTTTTGTGTTGCATACCATCAGAGCTACTTCATAGGCGCAGGCCACTGCATCGCTGAGGGAGGCGGCCAGGTCTTCCACCATGCCAGCAGCGTCCCTGCCTACGAGTTCCACCAGCCTCTTCGAAGACCTTGCACTCTCTGAGGTGCTATCGAGCTTGCCGAGGAAAGTGGTGGCCTGGTCATATGCAGGTTGGAGAGCTTGCATCAAGGCCGAGAACTTTGCACTTGCCTCGTTGGATGGGTCCCGCATTGCTAGTGTGAAGGCTGTCTGATCTGTCTCGTTAATTGGGCGCACCAGGAAACGTTTAGGCTTGGTTCTAGCAGGGGGGCCTTCTATCTTGAGCACCGGGATTTGAATGTTAAGGTCGGCGGTGCAGATGTGGGCGTGCAGTGGGAAGTGATCGCTCAGGACTGTGGTGTTACTTGTCTGCGGTGGGGGGCATTTTGCCGCAAGGGCGGCAGGTAGAAGGATGTCATTGATGCGGCCAGTTGTTTAAAGGGGTTGGCCCTCACCCCTCCTGGATCCAGCAGTGGCTTGGATGTGAGTATGGGGTCTGCTAATGCTGTCACCGCCCTCGCGAGTGTGAAGCGGGGCGAGGTTGTGCGTGGAAAGGAAGGAGCGATACATTGCATCTGCCGAGTAGCAGTTGGCACTCGACCGGTCACTATCCAGGTAAGTGGCGTTCATGTCTCCCATCAGGAGGGGTGTGCAGTGCGGGCTTTTGGCTATGAGGGTGCTCAGGCTGTCTTCCATCAGCGCGCGTGCTGCGAGGGCGCTCTGGTCGCTGCCAGACGGCCAGTAAGTGCCAATGATGAGGAGGGGAGAAGACGGGCAGTCCATAACCACGCCTATGTGCCTGCCCTCAGTATCTGTCCCAGCAAGAGTGGCATTGGTTGCTGTTGCGATTGCGTTACGGATGCACACAATTGTGCCGCCGTATGCGTTAGGGGAGGACCACCACTGGAAATCCTTGAGGAAGTGGCTCAGCCACTGCCGCGTGCTGTTGTCTCGGAGTTTTGTTTCGGTGAGGACCAGTATGTCAGGTTTTTGTGCATTCAGAGTCCCTTGGAGGTCTAAGTAGTTGGCATGCAGGCCCCGGGCGTTGAATGTCATGAGCCTAAGGGAAGGCACATTGGTGCTCATAGGGCGGCGTGTTGGGCCGTGCCCCTGGTTTGGAAGGCTTGGAGTGGGCTGAAAGGATGTGGTGCTCGCTGCGGATTAGGAGGCAAAGCTGTGCGTGTGTGTGTCTGCGGTTTTGGCCTCATTGTTAAATCAGGCTGGCAAGTGCGCGCCTGGTCGACAGGTGTGGGCTGGAGAGTAGAGACGTTACGTGAGGATGCTGTAAGGGGTGGGGCCAGTGGGGCAGGTGTGTCATCCTCCGAGTCCAGGTCATCGATGATAAGCGAAGTGGCGTGGGTGTGGGGGTCGTACGGCACCGCTTCATCTCCAAACCACAAGGGGTTGGTTTCGGTGGTGAGCAGGTGGGGGATTGAGTCTCCCCCTTTGATGACGGCTATGCGAGCTCCCTGGAGGCTTTGCATCATGGGGGCGGTGAGGGGGACGGGTCGGCATGCGATAGAGTCAAGCAGGTACCAGCTGCCATGTGAGGCCCGCTTGAGTGTTGAGGCATGGTTATTATGCATGACGATGAGGGCGTCTTGGCAGCTCTGCGGGTCAGTGGGCAGGAAGCTACTGAGGAGGCTGATGCGGTCGCTATTCAGGCTTGATGTGACGACACTGAGGTGGAAGCGGCTGCTGCTAGGTAGCGATAGAGGAAATGGTTGATGGCCTCGATTGAAAAGTTGCCGGTTGCGGCTGTATAATACTGATTGAGGCAAGTGTGCGCGGTCGGCATATGCCCGCGTGCTTGGGCTTTTCTGAGCTCCTCGAGGCGAGAGGAGAGGGTGTGCTCTAGCTGTTCCATGTGCTGCAGAGCCTGGCTGCCGGTACAGAAACAGAAGCCCAGGGCCATGTTGAGGGCG
>PUMO01000201.1 GCA_003551405.1 Mollicutes bacterium
CAGGCGACCCCCTCTTCAGCGTGACAAAGACGGATGGCACCATACTGACCATCAACCAAGGCCCTGTCCCAGAGGGCAAGCTCTTTGCCTACTTCGGAGACGCCTACAGCCTTGCATCCATGCTCCAGGCGTTCCTCTTCGACACTGTCAACGTCCGCAACCCCTCCTCCGGCCACGTCTGCACCGTGAGTGTCGGCCTCCCGGCAGCATCAGCAGCACCCATGGGCAGCTTCAGCCGCTACCTTGGCGGTGCAGCGCCCCTGGACAGCACAGCCAGCAGCAGCATGGCACTGCCATTCAAGGAGTGCCTGACGCAGCAAGTGGTGCTGGCAGCCAAAGCCTTCAGCCGCACCAGCAGCGGCTCATGCAGCGCGCGGATCTTCTCAGCCATGTCCAAAGCCCTCATTGCACGGGGTAGCAGCGCCACCATGCCCGAGTCCTTCCGGGACCAGCTGCAGTCGCTGCGCCTCCACCTGCTCCAGCATGAGCCCCCACCCAACCAGCAGCTGCCCACCAAGGCTGCCGCAGCGGCAGCGGCAGATGCGGCGCAGGACGAGTACGCAGCTAGCGTTGCCTCCATGGCAAGGCTGACAGCAACAGCTGACGGAGCCGCAGCAGCAGAGGCAGAGGAGGCAGCAGCAAACGAGGCCGCTGAGCGCGAGTCGCAGCTGCAGCAGCTGCGCTCTCTCTTCTCGGTGAGGGGCATCCCCAACTCTGAGATGCAAGATTACCCGCATCCTCCTCTCGCTCGTCCCGATTATAAACACATCCAACCCGTGAAGATAGCCCCGCACTCCTGCCCATCCAAAAGACAACACATCCTCAATCCACCCCCCACTCCTTCCCACCCCTTAATGAGCAGGCTGGAGCAATCCAGCTGCAGGACAGCTCCAACATTTCCAAGCGGCAGCGCAAGGGCCTCTAAAGGTGGAGCCTGCAGTTCTTTGGGTCCCTTGACGCACCTGCCTGCCCCTCACCTGTGCGCTTGCAGCCTCAACCCGTCATCAGAGGAACATCGTGTGGCATCACCCCACACCACCACCGCGACACACTCCCCACGCAGGCTCTGCCGCCTTGCCCCCTTCTTTCTCTCAGTGCACTTTGAAGCTGCAGCCCTTTCGATGAACCATTACTTCAATCTTCACCTCGGTCCGTGTGTGCGGGGCCAGTGCGCTGGACCTACGACTGCAAGACTTCTTCTGCGGCCCCGCTGTACCTGCCGCTTGATCCACGTTATCCTAGTTCCGTTCGGTCCGTTCTCACGTCGTGGCCATCCCTGCTCCCCAGACTCCTCATCATGCACAAATCACAAGCTGCCAAGGCCAGCCCCATCCACATTCCCGCTCGACTTGCCTAGATCCTTGGATCCCCTGCCTGCCTGCAGCCCGTGGTCAATACACAGTCTCCATACCGGCTGGTGTTGCAGCTTTGAGTCCTGTAAAAACCTGTTTAGGCCTGCCCACCGGTGGCTTCGCTGCCCCGCCTCAGCCAACACGCCTGCCCTGCGGCTTACGGCCCGCCATCAAGCCCCACTTACCCTGAGGCTGGCTGCCCCCAAACCACAGCAGCACCTTAGAATCCACCCAGGCAAGCCCTGCAGCAATCCCACAGCCAACAAGGCGGCTTCCCAACGCCAAGCCACCACTTGCAAAAATTCTAGCAGCGTGGGGAGTAGCCCAGGCCCACTCAGCAGGCCTTCCCCATGTAAGAGCCCCAGTGGCAGTACAGCCACAGGCCAACCTGCTCTCCCAGCCACGCAGTGCAGAGAGAGGATGCGCCCACGCGTAGCCCATGCACACCCGCACGCTACACCGCCACCAGGAGCGCAGCCGCCCGAGCAGGCACCACCCCAGAGACCCGGCTGCCAGCCCCTAGGTCACGCCAATGCAGCCAGCCATCGTGGCTCTTGCACGCAGGTGCGTGCGAACGCCAGGCCTCACCACGGCTCGCACGCCTGCCCCCTGGGCTCTCGTACCCTCATTAGAGCAGCTCTTCAAGAGCTCTCTATCTCAAACCAGCATGGACACCGGCCGCCACTGCCCAGCGCCAGCCATATTCACAGCCATCTTCCCAGCAGCCCGCGTCGCAGGCCGCAGCACACGTGCATGACGCTGCGTGCATGCGCCGCACACATCCTGCTTGCCAACCCACACCTTGCCCCATCTAATGCTGCTGCGCACTCCATCCCCCACTACTTGATGCGTGCAGCCACGCGTCTCAGGCAGGGCGGCATCCGCTCGGACGCGCACCGCACCACCGTGCACGCCACCGCCCCATCCACCCGGTGCGTGGCCAGGCGGACAGCCACTACCCCCCAGCCTCACTGGCAGCATTCACAACCTCTTAAAACGCACGGTAGCAGGCCCTCAGCCGTTTCCGTTCCCCACCGCCCAAATTCCCCCCCAAACTCTGGCGAAATTTTTGCGACCCATGGCCACGCCCGGTGCGTGGCCAGGCAGACAGCCATTACCCCTCAGAGGGGGGACACCACCCCCTCAGGTCCCCTCTCAAAACATCAACCCCTGCGTGCAGCATCCTCGAGCCCCTCAACCGGCAGCCACCCTCACAAGGCAGATCGAGCAACTGAGCTCCAAATGGGCGCGAGCTCCAGGCCATTCTTTAATGGGACGCAATCCCCTGCGGGCACGCACGACTGCCAGGTCCACGCCATGAACAATCTCTTAGGCTGCCGTGCCCTCACCATAGAAGCCCTGCACGATTACCGCGCCATGAAAAGTGCGACTGCCCCAGACCATGAGGGCTTCTATACTTGGGACGCGGCATACAGCCCCACAACCGGCTTCAGCGATGGCCTCCTTGGTGCTTGGCTCAAGGAGGTCCAGCACCAAGAGCTCACCAAGATTGAATACAGAGCCTCTGCCGAGGACAGCCTGAAAGCTCTCATTGACACTTTAGCCAGCGCAGACGACTGCGACGCTCTCCTTTGCCGCCGCGCTCATGAGACCGAGGGCGGTGGGCACAGCTTCGTGTTGAAGCGTTACCCACAGGGTAGCAGCTCCTGGTGGCTGCTGGACCCCCTTCGCCCCAGCCCGCTCCCCCTAACAAACGAGCGCCTCGATCTCCTCGGCGCTGCCCCACCTACGCTCTTTAGACTACGGGGAAGCACATCACCCGCCTCCGCCGCATCCAACTCCCACCCCGTATTCTACATGGAAAAGCAGGTCAAGCAGTTCTGCCTTGTACATGCATTCAACATGGCCCTCGGCTCAGCCATCAGCTCTGGAGGGGATGCACTCAACCATCTGGCGGGCGTGAAAGCCACCCTTGCCACTCGCCTAGAGCAACTGAGCGCAGCTCAGGGGCCTGGTGGCCACACCCCGAGCGCAAAGGCTCAACTGTCGTCTCACTATCGCGAGAATACAGGCTTCTTCAGTGTCCCTGCCTTCAACCACTACCTCCACCACCTGGACTGGTCCGCGCAAAATGTCCGGCGCTGCCATATTCTCATTATCGCCAGCGACCTTACAAACACCGACATCACGGCGGCGTACCTAGACAACCTCCTGCGCTGCGACTCAACACGCCGCTCCACCGACTCCCTCATCTTCACCTTCAACGGGCACGCCACCACTCTCAAGAGAGTCTCAACCACAGGCCATTGGTACCACCTTGACTCTGAAGCAACCTCTCGCAGCCCATGCCGCCTCGATTCCGCCTCACTGTGCAGCTTCACAGATGGCCGTATTTCTCTCATCAAACCAGGAGACGCATGGCCCCAAAAGCCTGCCCCCGAAGCAGGCCCCCTCTGGCTTGGGGACAAGACCGTCGACTTCTGTGCCCATACCTACGCCATTAACACGCTGATAGACCTCACATCCAGCCCATCCAACCATCCCGCCCCGCAACTTCAGCACAACCACACCGCCCCACGATCACAGCAGAACCACCCACTTCACACACCACAAGCCCCCAACGAGCAATCCACGCTCCATCACACTCCCTCTCCTCTTACTCACAGAGGGCCTGAATCCCTCATCTCCAATCAAACCTCTCCAAGCCTGCTGCCGTGTACCCAACCTCCACCACAATTCATGCTCCCATCCATCACCCTCCCCCCCCCCC
>PUMO01000006.1 GCA_003551405.1 Mollicutes bacterium
AGGTTGCTTGTGCCTGGCCTGTAGACCCACTTGAAGCAGAAGCGTTGCAAATACTCAGACCAGCGCACCTGCCTCCTTGAGAGGTTAGGTTGCGTGGGTAGGTGGATGAGAGGGTTATGGTCGGTGACCACAGTGAACTCAGGACCCTCCAGGAAGCATTGCCAGGTCTTAAGAGCGTGAACAACTGCAAGGAGTTCCTGCTCAGTTGTTGTGTAGTTGACTTCGGCTGGGATGAGCCGTCGACTTTCGTATGCCAAGGGTCGACCTGCTTGCAGGAGGACCGCACCCAACCCCTCGATGGAGGCATCAGTGATGACCTCGAATGGGAGCATTACATCTGGCAGGGCCAAGATGGGGGCGTGTGTGAGAGCATATTTGACAGAGTCGAAAGCCTTTTGGCAGGAGGCGTCCCAATGGAAGGGAACAGCCAACTTGGTGAGGTTGGTCAGAGGAGCAACCATACGGGAAAAGTCATGGATGAACTTGCGGAAATACGTGGCAAGGCCTACAAATGAGCGCACATCGTGAACTGTGCTTGGCACTTTCCAGTCTTGAACGATGGATGTTTTGAGAGGGTCCACCCTGATGCCATGTTCTCCGACAATGTGACCCAGGAACTTGACCTCTGCCTGCTCAAACTCACATTTAGAGAGTTTTATGTGATACTGGTGTTCACGGAGCAGGTCAAGGACTCGTTTGATGTGTACGAGGTGTTCAGCTTGAGTTTTGCTGTAGATGAGGATATCATCGATGTACACGACCACAAACTTGTTGAGGTAGGGCCTGAGCATGTTGTTCATGGCAGCATGGAACGTGGCCGGAGCGTTCGTAAGCCCAAAGCTAAGGACTTTGAACTGGTAGTGGCCAAAGGGGGTGCGGAAGGCTGTCTTTTGGACATCCTCGTCCGTGATACGGATTTGGTGGTAGCCAGACTGAAGGTCAAGGCTGGTGAAAAGCTTGGCACCTGTTAAGGAGTCCATGAGCTGATCAATCCGTGGAAGCGGGTACTTGTTCTTCACCGTGATTTTGTTAAGCGCTCTGTAATCGATGCACATGCGCAGCGATCCATCCTTCTTGCCAACAAAAAGCACAGGAGCTCCGTACGGTGAAGAGCTTGGCTCAATCAGACCGTTCTTCAGGAGTTCTGCAATTTGTCGATCGACCTCCGCCAATTCTTTGGGGCTAAGTCGAAACATAGGGCGGAAGGGTGGTTTAGAATCTGGCTCGGTAGGGATAGTGTGCCCTGTATCGCGCTTGGGCGGCAGCTTAGAAATAGGTGAGAACACGTCGCTATACTCTTCAAGGAGAGCCTCAACTTGAGGTGAGGTTTGTGGGTGGGCGGGTGGTGTCGTTCCCGTGTCGATGACCTTAACCATGAATGCCCGAGAGCCTTGGCGCAGGCACCGGTTCAGCTTGACTGAATTCAGCAAGAGGTTATGGACAGAGGTGTGAGAAGACCCGAAAGTGTCCTCGTCCGGCGCACAAGGGCGGAGGAAGAGACGGACACCTTTCTTGAGCACAGAACAGGTGCCAGTGTGGTAACTGATCTCGGCCTTCGTTCTGTCTAGCCATGTATCACCCAAAATGACATCAAATTGGCCTTGCATATCGTCGATATGATATCGATGATGAAGCAAAGGATTGATGTTTTGTGTCCTTGAATTGAGATGTGGGCCGTTGCCTGCATGAGAGCAGGTTGAACGGAACCATCTGCCAGTTGGACAGTGGAGTCCGTGGGTTGTTGCTTAATGCCGTGGGCATTTGCAAACTTTTCATCCATGAAGCAGTGAGTGGCACCGATGTCTACTAGGAACGTGGCGTGAGCGCCCAAAACAGCTCCTGCAAAGATCATCGAGGGCGCGGCATTGTGGCCGAGAGCGCCTAGAACTGTGTGTGCAGGGGGGGGTAAGACACCTGAGTCGTGCCAAAAGGAGAATCCAGGGATGGTGCAAGGGTGCTCAGTCATGTGGCTGACGAGAGGCTGCCACTGCTTGGTGAAAAGTGGGTGCAGAGTAGGCAATAGCACTGTAAAGGGAATAGAGAGCGTTCTATCGATGAGCTTGGCATCGCGATAGAACTGAAGGGCTGCGTGGAGCCGTTTGGGAGGAGCGGCCAGCGAGATGTGGGCACTTGACAGCTCGCTAGATAGAAAGCCACTCAGGGTGAGCTGGGCTGGGCGACCAGGACCTTGCACACTTACAAAACCAAGGGGGCTGAAAACTGCAGCACTTGAGAAAGTTCCGAGGTTCAGAGGCCACTGGATGTCAGGTGCAGGTGGAAGCCCACGCGCAGCTTGGAGCCCTGGACTATCTACCAGGGTCGCTAGTTTTTCTTCTCCCTCTTGCGCTTCTCGTTCTCCGCAGCGGAGCGGTTGGCCAGGTCCTTCTTGGCCTCGGCGGCCTTCCGGTCCATGGCGACCGAGATGCGGCGCGCTTCCTCGACGGAGCCCGCCTCCGCCCGCTCCCTGTTGTAGGCAGCGGAAGCGGGGCCGGGGCCGCCCTCGCCGCGCCCACCCTTGCCCTTGTTGTTGTTCTTGCCCTGGTGCTTGGGCTTGGAGCCCTGCGTGGAGGCAAAGGCAACGGCAACACGGGGGTATCTGCGCCCGTCCGTTCTGCGCGAGGCAGAGCCAAGGTTGAGGCGTGGGGTGGGCGTAGCAGGGGTGCTGTGCGTGGACGTGCTGATGACGAACCGCTGGAACGCGTCCAGGTCCGTCCAGAACTTGCCATTGGCAGGGTTCGTGGATGTTTTGGCCTGGAGGGATGGTGCGAGACCCGCGTGGAAGAACATGATGAGGTCGGTGAGTGCAGGCGTTGGCGTGCCGCATTTCTGGACCAGTGAGTTGAAGTGGCGTGAGTAGTCGGTTGCCGACTGGGTGGGCCCTTGCTTGATGTGGTGCAGTTGGTCCCGCGCTTGGAATTCGCGGTCAGGGTGCGCAAAACTCTTGAGCATGCATGTCGTGAACAGGTCCCAGGTCAGGGTAATCCCTGCCTGCGCTGCTGGCATTGCCACAGAGGTCCATGCAGTGAGGGCCTTCTCCGTGAGCAGTGACATGATGTGGCTGCACCACAGCGGGCGGGGAATGCCGCTGCCACTGAGGTACGTCTCAAATGCAAACAGCTTGTCCTCGACTACTTCCTTGGTTGCACCCGAGAATGGGGCAGGCTTGGGCAGGCTAGGCAGGCCGCGTGATGAGTAGGGCAGGCCTACCTCGCGGTCTGCGTTGGCCTTCAGGATGGCCAGCTCCTCAATTATCCGGGCGATCTTGGGGTCGCATAGCTCTGGGGAGGGAGACGCCAGCACGGGAGGCGGGTGCGCGGTGACCGCGCGGGGCGCGCGCGCAGCCGCAGCCAGGGGAGGGAAGTGGCGCGTCTCCTGGCCAGGCATGGGCGCACCCCCTGAGAGGGAGTAGACGCCCCCCCCCTGGTGGCTGGCCTGCTGCTGTGGCGTGGCGGAGCGCTGTTGGGCGGGGCTGCGCGAGCGGGAGCGCTTGCGGGAGGGCTCCTGCTGGGACAGCTGCGCCAGCTGGGACAGCTGCACAAGGGCGGCAGTGAGGGCGACCGTGAGCTGCTCCACTTGCTTGCTTAGTGCAGCCCTGTCCTCGCGGTCCAGCTGGTTCTGGGTGGCTGCCTGCAGCAGGTCGAGCTGCTGGCGGTGTGTGGAGAGGGTGTTGCCGTGGTCCCTGCTTTGCAGCTGCAGCTGCTTGCTGAGCTGAGCGTACGCTGAGGCGTGCTGACCCACGGCGAGGCCGAGGCCGTCCACAGTGCGGCTCAAGCCGTGCAGGCCGCGGGCCACGTGCTCACATGTCTCCTCCTGGTCAGTGCCATTCTTCTGCAGCTGCTCCACGGACGCCGTCACCAGCGCCAGTTCCTCCTTGAGGCTGTCCATGGCGGTGTTGTACTTCGCGTTGAAGTGCATCTGTGCGGTGAAGGGGTGGGAGCCCAGCGCGAGAGTGTGGAGGGCAGCGAGTGTGGCCGGTGGGATCGAGGCGCGCAGGTCGGCTGCGGACCATGCAAGCACGCGCTTGGCTGCGTCCTGATCCAGGTGCACGCACGCACGGATGAGATCGCGCA
>PUMO01000008.1 GCA_003551405.1 Mollicutes bacterium
ACGGACGGTTTTAAGTTCTTGTTGAAGAGAACGCACATTGTCTTCGCGCGCCTTGGCGTCCTCAAGTGCTGATTCGGTTTCTTCTATGTTATTTATCGTCTTCGCATAGGGCTTGGTGGGCGCAGACTTGGTACCGATTGCGCGCAATTTTTCTTCAATGGACGCACGCGCTTTCGCTGGATTCAAACCATCGCCCATCGACGTTTTGAGTGACTGAAGACGACTTGAAAGCGTCTGTGATGCATCACTGCTCGGTATGGGGGACACTTGGTCGATTGACATGGTGTTTTTATAAAGCAGATAAGGGATGTCAAAAAAGGCTTGAAGATCCGCTTCTTTCGTCAGTGAATCCACCGGAAGGGTTTTTGTAATGTCTTTAGCGGTCACTTCATCATACACTTTCAGACTGCGTTTTTTCGTCTCATTGAAGGTGCGCTCAAGACGGTAGGTCTTATGATTATGTTCCACGACCAGCGACCCACCAAAAACGTCCGTGTCAGTCGGTTTATAGCGCGCAAAGGTTTTATAGCGTCGTTTGACTTTGAGGGTGGGATTGACAAAATCAAAAAGCATGCCTTCAATGAACGCATGAATCGTGCTTTTGCCCGCTTCATTTTCACCGTATAAAACATGGATGCCATCACTTAGTGTAAGTGTAAAATTGCGAAATTTACCAAATGCATCAATATGGAGGCGCTTGAATTTCATGATGCATCTTCCGTTCTAAGCAACGACTTAAGAGCTTCATAAAGGGCTTCTTCATCGGTTTTACTTGGAGCGGTTTCGTGTTCAAAGTCTTCAATGAGGGTTTCTATAATGGTGTCTTTATAGGCGTTTTTTAGCCGCGTTAAGTCGATGGAACCCTCTGTTTCATCGATGAGTTCAAGATAATAAAACGCATCTTTCAGCCTTGAACGCATCGTGTCTGTGTCAATGTCCAGTGTTTCATGGACACTGCCTGTGAGGGTGATGCGGTAAAGATTGGTTTGACGCGATTGTTCATCATCGAGTTCCTGAATGGCGGCTTCAATGTCCAGCGGTCCCATCGTATCATCCAGTGTGAGGGTTTGATGAATAAATGCGCGCTTGGCGAAGGGCACAAAGGTGGTGGTAAGCTTACCTTCCCTGAATTCACCTTCTACAATTCCGCGGGGGGCGGTTTCAGAAAAATCCAGGGGCTCAGGGTTTCCACTATAGATAATGGTGTCGCTAATTTGTTGGTGTTTGTGAATATGACCCAGCGCAATATAATCAAAGCTTGAGTGTTTCAGTGTCCCCTCGTCCGTTAAGTAATGGGCGTCACTTGGGCTAAACACATCCCCATGTAACAAACACACACTGGTCGTTTCCTTGAAAGTTTCACTTAACTCTAAGAAGTGCGAAACCTCAAAGTCATCGGTATCAAACCCGCAAATGGTGATCCCTTTTATGCTGTGGGTTCTTGTATGCGCGTCAAACAGTTTAATGCCGTACGATTGAATAATGTCACGCGTGCTTTCATCACGCAAAAACGCATCATGATTCCCTATGATCAAATAGGTTTCAAATGATGCGTGGTAAAGCTGCTTTAAATAATGTGTCAGATCAAGGCGATGAATGCGCGCGTCATCAAACATATCGCCCGCAATGAAAAGGGCATCAATCTTCGCATTTTCAGCGTAAGTGATCAAACGGTTTAAAACGGATTGATGCTCGCGCCGGCGCGCTTCAAAAATACCAGCATGCGCAAAGGTCCCATGGCGCATGGAAATGTTCAAATGCAAATCAGCGGTGTGAATAAAACGCATGCCCTTCTCTCCTTATTCTTCACTAAAATTAACGAATCAGTGCCGCTTCCATTATCGCATAGAGCGCAGTGTCATCAAGCGCCACAAAATCAGGATAAATGGTCTTTAAATGAACGGTATAATCGCTGATCATGCTGGCTTCGCACTGATATCTGTGCAAGTCAAGTTCGGTTTGGTTGATATCAGCCAACCAGTCTTTAAGCGCCACATAAACATTATTTGATGCGTAGGGTGAGTCGTTGAGCACAGATTGAATGGTTGATTGAGCGTTATCGCTGAGCTTTTCAAGGCGATATTCCAAATACGGCACAACCGCTACTTTTAAAAATCCTGCGAACGGTAAGTTGGGATGGGCCCCTTCAATGGCGTCATTCATTTGATGCAATGGAAATTTCGGTTTGGGCAAATAAAGGGTGTTGATCAAAAAGCTTGCATAGGCAAGTGACGCATTGTCACTTTCAAGCGTGCCTTTAAGTAGATATTCAAGGGCACTTTTGGCCATTGTGTAATGATGGATACTGATGGGGTCAATCAACAGTTCAATACTGCGCACCAAGAGTTCACTCATCGCACTTTCCTTGCTTATAAGATCCAGTGACTCAAGACTCGCTATATCCATGATGGCGCGCGCAGGAAAGAGGCTTTCATGTTTGAAACGCACGCGCCGTTCATTGGCCGCATCATGTAAAAAGGCTTTAGGATTAAAGGCGCTCGCGTTATTGAGACTGGTCGGTACAGCAATGAGCGAAAGCCCTTCAGTGTTCAATGGTGGAACCGTCTTAGAAAACATCCATGCATCGAGCGTATCATTTTCTTCGTGCGCAAAGCGCGCAATCATTTTGCCTAAATCAAGGACACGTCCGCCACCAATCGCGATGACGGCATCCGCACGTTTCTCTTCAGCCAAACGGGTGCCACGAAAAATGTCTTCTTTTTTAAGTGGCACGCTAAACGTGTCAAAGACACTATAACCGATAGAGAGGGTTTCTAAGTGCTTCATGATACGGTGAAGCAGATCTTTGTTGTTCGTGTAGGTTTTGTCGCTGGTCACGATGATGACATGGCGCGCGTCAATATCAAAATGTTTAATCGTATTCGTCTCACCATGACCCACCCACAAACGTGTGGGCATATGAAAGTTAAACGTTTCCATGATAATCACCTTTAAAACATTATAACATACCCCTAAACACTTGAATAGTCTTGCAAAATTTTCAAAGGTAATGATGAATACACGCCATCACGGGTGTGTTATAATTGGTCTGGTGATAATATGACATTTCCAATAAAAAAAGACGCGCTAACCCATCTTAAAAAACTTGATGCCCATATGAATGCCATTATCACGCACTTGGACTATCCTGAAGAACAACAAATTGAGGATGGGTTTTTGGCCCTGTGTGACATCATCATTGGCCAACAAATCAGTGAAACCGCCAAAGCCGCGATCATGAAACGCTTTAATGATGCTTTTTCCCCCATTACTAAAGCCGCCATCAATCGAGCGTCCCTTGAGGATTTAAGGCGGGTAGGGCTTTCTAAGATGAAAGCCATGACCATGCAGCGTCTGAGTGCTTCAGACATTGATTTTACAGCGCTCAAGCAATATGACACAAACACGATACAAAACACATTGCTTGCCTTTAAAGGCATCGGTCAGTGGAGTGTTGATATGTTTTTCTTTGTGGCCATGGGGCACCCTGATATATTATCAGTGAAAGACATCGGCATCCTCAATGGCATCATGCGGCTTTATGATGTCTCCAAAGAAACGGCCTACACGTTTGAAAACTATTTTTCACCTTACGGCTCAACAGCCGCAAGTTATTTATGGAAACTGCTCGAGGTGGACGATGCCACCTTGGAAAACATAAAAAAGGACGTGAAAACATGATTAAACCATTTAAGAATATCCACCCGACCCTTGATGAAGCGGCATCTGTTTTTGAAGGGGCCGTTGTCGTTGGCGATGTCACGTTGAGCGCGCACGCCAATGTGTGGCATAACGCCACATTGCGCGGTGACATGGCAAAAATAATCATCGGGCAGAATACTAACATTCAAGATAACGCTGTTGTCCATACCGATGCGGGCGAACCCACAAAGATCGGCAACAACGTAACCGTCGGTCATAGCGCCATCATTCATGCGTGCACCATTGAAGATGAAGTGTTGGTTGGCATGGGCGCAACCGTACTAAATGGTGCCGTGGTTGAAAAACATGCCATTGTCGGCGCAGGCGCTCTTGTTCCTCAGGGCAAG
>PUMO01000027.1 GCA_003551405.1 Mollicutes bacterium
AGGACCTATTATTTCAAAAAGCGGATCCCGCTAAATTCAAACGGGCACGCAAGGCTGTCAATGCTTACCCGAACATGGACGTCGGCGATGTTTCCCTTCAAGGTGAAATTCTCAAATGGCTTCATGAACACTTAAATAACGGCGGCGAATTTACACCTGAAGCATACCGGAAACTCATTTATCAGCACATTAAGCCCGGCGGCCCTTATGAAGGGTGGGTTGAAACGTACGGTAAACAACTCATCTATAACCAGCTTCAAACCTCACTTGAAGTGAACCAGTCTCCCATCGAAATCAACAATGAAGATTTAATCGGCTTCATTCCCTACCTAGCGGCTAAAATCCATGACAAAACCAATGATGACGCCTTTGAACTAGCCAAAGTATTCACAAGCAATACGGATTACCGGGCCTTTTATGATGTATTTGACGTCATCTTGGAAAGTGACGGAAAAAACAAAGCGGACACCCTTAAAAACGCAATCCAGCACGCCCCAAAACATTATGGGTTCAAACTTGCGTCCGCACTCAACAGTCAAACACCCAAAGATATTTTAAAAATTGTTGACACCAGTTGCGCGATCGGATATGCACTTCCCCTTATTTTCACCATTGTCCACCACGCGCGCTCTTTTGAGGAGGCGTGCCGCATCAACACGCGCACCGGGGGCGCGAGCAGTGACCGCGGGACGCTAATTGGCGCATTGATGCATCCCTTTGACCCGGCCCCAAAACACGTCACTGACACGGTAAACTTGTAATGGATGACAAAACCATTGAAATGCTCGTGGACAAATGGGCCAAGCAACTAAGAATCACCCCTACATTCGATGTGCAAACACGCGTGATTCATGATGCCACCTGGAGAAAAACCGGGGATCTCACGATTGACTGTGACGACAAAAAGGCCGTCATCATGATTAACGGCCAAAACCCAAGAAACCTCAATTTAGAGGAAGTCATCGTCCATGAACTTTTTCACTTGAAACTTTGGCCGCTTGACCAAGTCACTGAATCGTTAATCCAGAGCAATTACGACAACGATACAAAAGCGTATCAATTTGCTTACAGGCAATTCATGACAACCCTTGAACAAACCGTCAGCGAACTTGCGAAGACATACTTGTTAAAATATGGTGACAATAAAACCTTGTCGTTTAACCGCAGTGAGACACTGCCAAGCTTTGATACCCTTTATGACAATGTGAAATCATTAAAATAAGGCGCGAAACGGCGCCTTATTTTTTATGGGCATAACGCTTGATTCTATAAACACTTAACACCGCGAAGGTAGCAGCCCAAAGTGCAACGATGATGATAAGCGTCACACCTGAGAGCATCCAGGTGTCAATACGGATGTCCACCCCGAAAAATAACCGGTAGTTATCCACGGAAGCTTGATTGGTAAATACCATTTTAAGGGCATCGTCCATATATGCCTGGCGCATGAGACTCGCCATTTGCATGGGAGGAAACACATTAAGCACACTTTGAAACATCACTGAAAAACTGCCAATCGGCACATAAAGCCCGGCCAAAAAACCAATCAATGTACCAATCAGTGTCGAAAGATTGTCATGGGCACTGGATGTCTTCAAGGTGGTCGTGATAAAAAAGAAGATTGACGCAAACATGAGATTTGAAAGCAACAATAACCCAATGACTTGTATGATACTAATCAGGGGCAACATGTAGCCAGTGAGCATAATCAGTAAAATGAGCGTGGCGATAAAACTGATCATCGAAAGCAATACGCCCGCTAAAAAAGCACTGAGCATATAAGAGAGCACGATATATACCCTGGACAACGGTGCCACAAAAAAGTCATCCATTGCATGCGTTTCAGAATCCTTAATGAACACATGCAAAAACCCAAGCGGGACCGTTGCGGACGCCACCACAATCAATCCTGAAAAAATCCATGAATAGATCAAATAATTGCCTTCATTCGTGCCCGCAATGCTTTCAGGCACGCTGGCTTCCTGTACGTTGCCTAAAAATAGTAAAAAGAGCGCAAGAATAATAAACACACTCAAAAACGAAAAGAATACAGCCCATTTATCACGGATATAACTTAACAAATGCCGCTTAATCAGCGCACTCATGGTATAAACCGCCTTCCTGTGAGGTTTAAAAACACATCATCCATCGAACCTTCCACCACTTCAAAACTTTCAATGGTGTCGCGGTTTTCACTGAGGATTTTAAGCGCGTCAAACGGATGGTTAAGCGGCACATGAATGCGCCCTTCAACCGACGTGCCGCCGAGCGCCTTACTTAATGTTTCAATCGTTGAAACATCCTTCGGCGTAACATACAACATGTTTTTTGCGTGTTTAAGGCGTAAATGGTGCGCGCTATCCTCCGCAATGATTTCACCGCGGTCAATGATGACTACATGATCGGCATCATGCACTTCTTCCATGTAATGCGTCGTTAACAACACTGTCATATTGGTTTCTTTTCGTACCCGCGTCATGACCGTCCACAGTTGACGGCGTGTGAGCGGATCAAGACCCGTTGTGGGTTCATCCAAAATCAAAATTTTCGGTTCATTGATCAAGGCGCGCGCCACATCAATTTTTCGCCGCTGTCCCCCGGACAGTGTCTTTACACGCTGATTGAGTGTGTCTTTAAAGTCCATCCACTCCGATAAGGTGTCAATCCGTTTTAAAACGGTGGCTTTCCTTAACCCATAAAACTGCCCACGCAATAAAAGATTCTCTTTAACACTGAGCATGTCATCAAGTGTGGACTGCTGAAACACAATGCCAATCATACGGCGGATGCGTGCATCATTTTCAGTAAGCCTCTTTCCATGAATATGAACCTCACCGCTTGTTTTACTGAGTAACGTCGAAAGAATGCGTACCGTGGTGGTTTTCCCTGCACCATTGGGTCCGAGCAAAGCAAAAAACGACCCTTGTTTTACAGAGAAAGTGATGCCTTTTAGAGCCTCAATTTCTCCGTAATCTTTTGTTAAATGTTGAACATTAATCATCAGTTCACCCCTTCTTATCGGTCATCCCTGCACTATTTCTCAATAATTATTATATCCTAACGCAGCTAGAAATAATAATTTTTTTAGCTTTGAAGTGTTAAAGTGCTCCCCTGGTGGTATACTTAAAATAATCAGGAGCGTGATGAATATGGACGGCTTTCAGCTATTTACACTTATGCTTTCTTTGCTGATCAGTATTGCGATTGGTGGTTATGTATTTGTCTACCGGCATAAAGCGGGCGCCAAGCCGATGATATTCATCAGCCTTTTTATCATGTTTTGGAACCTCGTTACGATATTTGAGTACTCGGTAATAGACCATGACAGTAAGCTTTTATGGCGAAACCTTGCCCAAATAAGTGGCTTTATGTTGCCTTATGTCATATTCTATTTTACGCTTGATTTTACAGAGACCAAAAATAAAAAGCCTTTTTTAGCGTTGATGGCGCTCCCCCTTATTGCCATCACACTCATCTTTACCAACCCTTGGCATCATTGGGTTCGAAGTGGCACATACATCAACAGTGACACCGGTCATTTGGTGGTGGATGTGACTTTGCTTGGTTTGATGATTGTTCTTTTAAACATGGCATTCATACTGCTTGGTGTCATTGTTTTGCTCAATCATTTAAGACAAACCACGGGCAAACACAGAAAACAAACCATCGTGATCATCTTGGTCATGATATTTAATGTCGTTTTAACCATTGCGAATCTAACCGTATTTGATGTGATTGGTTTGCGTGTGTTGACCAGTTCACTATACACCCCAAGTTTAATCTTGTTTTTCTACGCATTGTTCAAATATGATTTCTTCGTAGTAAGCCCCCTCACGAAAGACCGTCTCCTCGTGGTGATTGATCACTTGGTCATTGTTGTAAACCCAAAAGGGGAAGTCGTTGAGTGGAACCCCGCAGCGTATGAACATTTCGCGGATGATCACCAAATAACACTTCGTGAAGGCATGAGGGTCAATGCCTTATTCCACAAACCCTTGCAAGTTCCACTTAAAACAAACAGTCATACACAGGAAATCATTCATAAGGACGCAACAGGTGAGCGCACTTTTGAACTTCACTTCCATCCCCTTTTCACGAAACAGCTCTATTCAGGCATGCTTCTTTTGATTGAGAATATTACCTCCAAAAAATCCTATGAACAACTGCTGAAAATGCGCGCCGATTACGATGCACTGACGCAATTATTAAACCGTACTGCGTTTCAAAAAGCATTTGATAAATTAAGCGGCCAAAGCTACATCATGCTCATGCTCGATATCGATGATTTTAAAGCCGTTAATGATACGTATGGTCATGCGGCCGGCGATGAAATTTTGGCAGAGATTGCAAATATATTGAAACGTATCATTCCGCCGCACTGTCTTACCGGACGACTGGGCGGTGAGGAATTCGCGGCCGCAGGCATAGATATTTTTCAGGCGACAGCGCTTACAATGGCTGAGACTCTACGAAAAGAAATTGAAACCGTTCCCTTTAATATAAATGGCGCCAAAATCCATGTGACCGCATCAATTGGCGTGGCACATACAACATTCAAAAGTGGATTTGATAAACTCCGTCATCAAGCTGACAATGCCATGTATCAAGCCAAAGAAAAAGGAAAAAATACAGTCTGTCTTTACAAAGATTAAAACTTCTAGTATCATGACGAAGGTTTGTTTGATGGAAACACTTTCTTGAAAATCATAGCCCTTTTTTTGCAGCTCACACTTTGATATTCAAAAAGAAATGCAATTTAACGTTCTTATCTTGAAAACACTTTCTACAATAAGTATAATTAGACTAGAACAAGCCAAGAAACTATATTATCCAAGGAGGAAATTTATGCGTAAAAAGTTATTTTTATTTTTTGCACTGTTTATCGGTGCATTTACCCTCGCTGCGTGCGGCGAGCTTGATGAAGTCGAAATCGCCATGATCACCGACTACGGCGATATCGATGATGAGTCATTTAACCAAGGAACATGGGAAGGCATTGAAGCCTATGCTGAGGAGCATGGCATCAATGCGGAATATTACCGTCCATCCGATGTTTCAACCAGTGATTATGTGAACTCTATTGACACAGCCATTAATGATGGCGCTCAAATTGTTATCACACCTGGTTTCCTTTTCGAAGAAGCAATTTATCAAGCACAGTACGATCACCCTGATGTTAAATTCGTGTTGCTTGATGCGGAACCAATCGATGAGGACGGAAACCCTGATACTGCAGACAATACCGTTTCAATCTATTATGAAGAACATGAGTCTGGCTTCCTAGCTGGGTATGCTGCTGTGAAGGAAGGTATCGAAGACCATGGTTTCATGGGCGGTATTGATGTGCCTGCGGTTCGCCGCTTCGGCACAGGTTATATTGCTGGTGTGCATTATGCCGCTAGTGAAAACGGTGTCGATATTAACTTCCCTGACAACCGTTATGATTACCTCGGTACATTTGATGCCGGACCGGACGTAGAAACACAAGCGGCTGGCTGGTATGATGGCGGCACTGAAGTCATATTTGCTTCCGCAGGTGGCGCCGGTGGTAGTGTCATGGCTGCCGCAGCTGACGCTGATGCATGGATGATCGGTGTTGACGTTGACCAATCTGGTGAAAGTGATACTGTCTTAACCAGTGCAACCAAAGCGCTTGCTGAATCGGTTCAATTAGTCCTGGATGAATTCTATGATGACAACTTCCCAGGCGGTGAAGTTAGATATTTAGGTGCTGATGATGATGGTGTCGCACTACCAATGGAAACTTCTCGTTTTGAAACATTCACTCAAGAAGAATATGATGATATCTATAGTCAGATTGCTTCTGGTGAATTCACAGTTCCTGCTGATTATGCAGAACTCGAAGATTTCTTTGATGAGTACGACCTCGGCGAAATCGGCATTGAAGAAGATACTGTTCAACCATAACCAATAAATTATACATCTTAAGAAAATCTATAGCATCATGTTGAGAGGAAAGTACTAACTTTCCTCTCTTCTTCTATCAATCAAGCAAAGAAGGTGAAAAACATGGACCATGCAGTCGAAATGATAAACATTACCAAGGAATTTCCTGGCATTAAAGCCAATGACAAGATTGACCTTCGCTTGAAAAAAGGGGAAATCCACGCCTTACTTGGAGAAAACGGGGCTGGAAAAAGTACGTTGATGAGCATCCTTTTCGGCATCTATAAAGCCGATGAAGGAGAAATCCGTGTCAACAATGAACCCGCAGAAATCACCAATCCAAACGATGCCAACAAACTCGGCATTGGAATGGTGCATCAACATTTCAAGCTAGTGGACAGATTTACTGTCCTTGAAAATATCATTCTTGGCTTTGAGGATACCAAAAATCGTGTGCTCGTCTATGACGATGCGCGCGAAAAGATTAAAGAATTGTCCGAGCAATACAATTTAAAAGTTGACCCAGATAAACGCGTGGCTGACATTTCAGTTGGTCACCAACAACGTGTGGAAATACTGAAGATGCTTTACCGTGATGCGGAAATTTTAATACTAGACGAACCAACCGCATCACTTACACCTCAGGAAATTGATGAACTCATGGACATTCTTAAAACACTGCGTAAAGAGGGCAAATCCATCTTGTTTATAAGCCATAAACTTAAAGAAATCATGGAAATTGCGGACCGTTGTACCATTTTACGCAGAGGAAAATATATTGACACTGTCAATATTCATGAGACTTCATTTGAAGAACTCGCAGAAAAGATGGTAGGACGCAAGGTGGATTTTACTCTAGAAAAAGATAAAGCCAAGCCTAAAGACACTGTCCTATCGATGAAAAACGTGAATGTCACTGACCCCATTAGTCAACAACATGTCGTAAAAGATTTTACAGCTGAATCCAAACGCGGCGAAATCCTTGTTGTTGCAGGGATTGAAGGGAATGGACAAACAGAACTCATTTATGGACTGACTGGATTATATCCTGTCGATTCGGGTGAGATTCATCTTAATGAAGAAAACGTGACTGAATACTCCATTCGTGAACGGGCCCTCGCCGGTATTTCACATATTCCTGAAGACCGTCAAAAACATGGGCTGATTCTAGATTTTCCGCTAGAATATAACATGATACTTCAAAGTTACCATCAAGAACCCTTTCAAAAACGGGGATTTTTACAATTTGACGCAATCCGGGATCATACGAACCGTTTGATTGAACGTTTTGACGTACGTTCATCTTCTGGCGCAAAATCAGTAACCAGAAGTTTATCTGGTGGTAACCAACAAAAAGCAATTTTGGGCCGTGAAATCGACCGCGAAAGCGACCTTTTACTCGCCGTTCAACCCACCCGCGGACTAGATGTCGGTGCCATTGAATTTATTCACAAGGAACTTGTCAATTATCGTGATCAAGATAAATCAGTCATGATTGTTTCTTATGACCTTGATGAGGTCTTCAATCTCGCTGATCGCATCTTAGTCATGTATGAAGGCGAGAATGTTGGTGTCTTCGATCCTAAAGAAGTCTCCCGCGAAGACCTCGGCCTTTACATGGCAGGTTCTAAAAAGGGTGATCAATCATGAATAAAATTTGGGAATTTATAGACAAAAAACCCAATTCAATCAGTGTCTTAAGTAGTATCGCAGCTGTGATTTTCGGTTTGATTTTCGGATTCATTTTAATGTTAATTGTGTCTCCCGGAACCGCAGCCAGTGGGTTTGCGACCATTTTATTCGGTCCATTCAGTGATTTAAGAAATATTGGCTTTTTACTTCATTATGCCGCACCCATTATTCTGACTGGTCTGAGTGTTGCGTTTGCATTTAAAACTGGACTGTTCAATATTGGTGCGAGTGGTCAGTTAACGGTCGGGGCATTTTTCGGATTATATGTTGGCGTCAACTGGGATTTCTTGGGTCCGGTCCATTGGATCGTCGCATTGCTTGCGGCCGCAGTGGGCGGGGCCATCTGGGGAGGCATTACCGGCCTTCTTAAAGCTTATCGCAACGTCAATGAGGTTGTATCATCCATCATGCTGAATTATGTTTCCCTTTATTTGGTCAACCTATTGATCCTTAACTTTATCTATGCCGGACGCAGTGAAGCCATGCGTCCAGTAGCCAGTGCAAGAATTCCCAGTGGATTTATGGATACAATATTTGCCGGTTCCCCGGCAAATATCGGTATATTCATTGCGCTATTGATTGCTGCGATTTTGCATATCGTGCTTAATTACACCACCTTTGGTTTTGAACTCAAGAGTGTGGGTGAATCACGTACTGCCGCAAAATACGCCGGCATCAAAGAAAAACGTTCCATTGTCTTTTCTTTCCTTATCGCCGGTGCGATTGCCGGCATTGCAGGCGGCCTGATGTATCTTGTGGGTGACCGCTCATTTAGAATCAACGAACAAATCATTGAACAAGGCTTTACCGGTATCGCGATTGCATTACTCGGTCTTTCATCCCCCATCGGGGTCATTTTAGCCGGTCTCTTCTACGGCAGCATCATGCGCGGTGGCGATGCAGCTCAGCGCTTTGTTCGTGAAGAAATTGTTGAAATCATTATTGCGGTTATCATTTACTTTAGTGCCCTTTCGTTGTTTGCCAAACAATTTATCGGTAATATCGTGAAACAAAAGATGAAAGAAAAACCGAAAGAACCCTCGAAAGAAGGTGAGTCACGATGAGTGCACTTATCAGCGATCTTTCCTTTATCCTTTCTTACGCGGTGCCGGTCATGATCGCCTTGATGCTCGTCAGTTTAGGCGGGTTATTCAGTGAAAGTAGCGGTGTTATCAACATCGCACTGGATGGAATCATGATTATGGGTGGCTTTATTGGCGCTTTGCTTGTGTTATATGTAGGTGACGCGCTCGATATGCCGACACAACTTCGCGTTGTCATGGCACTTGTAGGTGGTGCCGTTGCGGGCATGCTTTTCTCGGCTGCCCACGCCTTTGCAAGTATACACATGAACGCCAACCAGATTATTTCTGCGACCGCACTCAACTTGTTTGCGCCAGCACTTGCTGTCTTTACGGCACGAACCATTGGCGGCACTGACCGCATTAATATTAGTGATACTTATCGACTCAATATTCCACTTCTGGATGACATTCCAGTGTTAGGACCGCTTTTATTCGAGCGTGCATACCTTTCAACCTTTGTCGGTATTGCAGTGCTCGTGATTGTTACCTTCATTTTCTATAAAACCCGCCTGGGCCTTCGTCTAAGAAGTACGGGTGAAACCCCACAAGCCAGCGAATCTCTCGGTATTGACGTTTACAACATGCGCTACTTCGGTGTTATGGCCTCAGGTTTCCTTGGTGGTCTAGGTGGCGCAGCCTACTTAATCAGCTTTGACAACCGTTTTAATGGAGACTTCCTGGGTCTTGGGTTCTTGGGACTTGCGATTATGATCAGCGGTCAGTGGAAACCCATTCGCATATTCATTTTCGCTTTCTTGTTTGCGCTCATGCGTGTAATCGCAAACTTGCATGATTCAATCGATATTCTTGGGAATGTTGGTTTATCCAGTGAATTTTACAGACTGTTACCCTATGCATTCACACTTATCATTTTGGCCTTCTTCTCAAAAGAAAGCCAAGCACCAGCATCCCTTGGCGAACCTTACGACCAAGAAAAACGCTAATCAATTCAAAAGATGGGAGAAATTTCCCATCTTTTTTTGCATATTGCTTTACATTCCGCTACACTATGTTATAGTGGTTATAAATCAATGCGTGATGAAAGTAGTGCAACCGAGGTTTCATAGAGACATCGCGGCCGGTGAAAGCGATGAACCTCCTTGGATGAAATGGCTTCACGGGAGCGTGTCTGAATATAAGTAGGATACGACGGGTTAGCCCGTTATGGCTTGAAGGATATGATGGTATCCGAAGTGATAAACCGAGGTGGCACCGCGCATCGACGCCCTCAGTGCATTTTGCACTGAGGTTTTTTATTGGAAAAGGAGTTGGTCATATCATGGAGCCTTGAACAGATCGATATCACCACATTTTGAAAGATAGACCTTCAAAAAAATCTTTGTGTATATTTATGATTGAATCTATACACATTATACAAGGAGAATGATTATGCAAAACCAATTTCAATACGGTGAGTACGGTGGACAGTTTGTTCCAGAGGGATTAAAAATTGCTTTAAACGAACTTAATGATGCATTTGAACGCTATAAAGATGATCCAGATTTTCATGAAGAGCTCAACCACTATCTTAAAAATTATGTGGGCCGCGAAAGCCCGTTATACCACGCACAGCGTCTAAGTAAAGCATTAGGCGGTGCACAAATATTTTTGAAACGTGAAGATTTAAATCATACCGGTGCCCATAAAATCAATAACACACTGGGCCAAATACTACTGGCAAAACGTATGGGGAAAAAACGAATCATTGCTGAAACGGGCGCAGGACAACATGGTGTTGCCACAGCGACAGCCGCAGCGCTTTTTGGCATGGAGTGCATCATCTATCAAGGGGCCCTTGATATGGAACGCCAAAAATTGAATGTTTTTAGGATGGAACTACTTGGTGCAGAGGTTAAGAGCGTTGAACGCGGCACCAAAACATTGAAAGATGCCGTTGATGTCGCGATTGAAGATTGGGTGGAAAATCTTGAGGATACTTTTTATCTACTCGGTTCTGCTGTTGGCCCGCATCCTTTCCCATCTATGGTGAGACATTTTCAAAGTATTATAGGAAAAGAAACCGCCACACAGTTTAAAGCGTATTACGATAAAGACCCCGATATGCTCATTGCCTGTGTGGGTGGGGGGTCCAATGCGATAGGGCTGTTTGCCCACTTCCTGGATAATAACGCCAACTCACACATTGTTGGCGTTGAAGCCGCTGGCAAGGGGGTTGATACCAATCAACATGCCGCGACCATCACCAAAGGAAAAGCGGGCGTTATTCACGGTATGAACACCATAGCCCTTTTCAATTCAGACGAATCAATCAGTGATGTCTATTCAATTTCTGCAGGATTGGATTACCCTGGTGTTGGTCCAGAACACGCATTTCTTCATGATACCAACCGTGTAGAATACACAGCAGTTACAGACGATGAAGCGGTTGAAGCTTTTCAGTATCTAAGCAAAGTTGAAGGCATCATTCCAGCCATTGAAACATCCCATGCTATCGCTGAAGTCATAAAACGTGCCCCTTCCATGGATTCAGACAAAACAATCGTTGTCAATTTATCGGGCCGTGGCGATAAGGACGTTGAAAGCATTAAAGACTATTTAAATAAGTAACCAAACCCACCTGAACCCTTCGTTCAGGTGGGTTTTTCTATATTATAAGGAAATTATTTGATTCTCAAAGTATAATTATTTAGGGAAAAAGTCTTGATTACTAACTTTTTCTGTAATACAATTATATATGTAAGGTGAATATATATTCATTTTATGAACACTCATTCATGTTAGGGGGCTTTTTATGAAACCAATGATTCATTTAGGCGAAAGTGCCAGTGTTACGAGGACATTCAGTGAAAATGATGTGGCGTTCTTTTCACAGGTAAGCGGTGATTGTAATCCACTGCACCTTAATGAAGCCTATGCGCAAACCACTGTGTTTAAATCACGCGTCGTTCATGGTGCACTACTTAATGCACTGTTCTCTTCTCTTTTAGGTAATGAGTTGCCCGGAGAAGGCGCAATTTATTGTAAGCAGGAAAGTTCATTTATAAAACCTGTCTACATCGGTGAAGAAATTCATGCGAGTGTCATCATTAAAGACATTATTGAATCTAAAAACCGCATTGTATTTGATACCATCGCGAAAAACAATAAGGGGGAAACTGTGGTCAAAGGTGAAGCCACGGTCCTCTACCCCCATCTAGGAAAGGATGCGTCGTAATGGAACACATTTTGTCCGATCAACACCGTTTGGTAAAGAAAACAGTTCAACAATTCGTCAAAGATACGGTAAAACCCCGTGCGAAAAGCATTGACGAAAGTGAAACATTCCCTCATGACACCGTGGAATCTATGCGTGAGATGGGCCTCTTTGCTCTTCCGTTTGAAGAAATTGAAGGGGGTGCGGGCGGTGACACACTCAGTTACGCCATTGCGGTGATGGAGCTTTCTAAAGCATGCGCGACAACAGGTGTTATCCTCAGTGCCCATGTCTCCTTGTGCGCTGCCCCAATCAGTATGTGGGGAACGTCTTACCAAAAAGAAACCTTTTTGCGTCCACTCTTAAGCGGGGAATCGCTTGGCGCCTTTGGTTTGACGGAACCAAACGCCGGCACGGACGCTGGCGCCCAAAAAACCGTAGCCATAGATAAAGGGGATAGCTATCAAATCAGCGGATCAAAGATTTTCATTACCAATGCTGGCGTAGCGGACCTTTATATAATCAGTGCCTTAACTGAACCCGAGAAGAAACACAAAGGCATTTCACTATTTATTGTTGAGGCGGACCGCAAAGGATTTTCAGTCGGTAAAAAAGAAATGAAGCTAGGTATTCGAGGATCATCGACCCGCGAGCTTATATTGGATAAAGTCAATGTTCCCAAAGAAAACCTACTTGGTAAAGAAAACAAAGGCTTTGGCATGATTATGCAGATCCTTTCAGGCGGTCGCATTGGCATTGCTGCACAAGCAGTCGGTATATGCGAAGGCGCCATTGAAGAAGCGCTTGAATATACTAAAGAGCGCACACAGTTCGGGCGTCCCATTAGCAGTTTTCAAAATACACAGTTTACCCTAGCAGATTTAGAAACCAAAAAAGAAGCGGCCAAGGGGCTTCTTATCAAAGCTGCACTATATAAAGACCAAGGAAGACCCTATACAAAGGAAGCCGCCATGGCAAAACTATATGGTGCCCAATGTGCCACAGAAATCACGCAAAAAGCATTGCAACTATTTGGCGGGTATGGCTATACACGCGAATATGATATAGAACGCATGATGCGTGACGCTAAAATTACAGAAATCTATGAAGGCACCAACGAAGCGCAAAAAATGGTCATTGCCGGATCGCTTTTAAAGGAGGGAACGTCATGAATATTGCCGTACTGGTAAAACAAGTGCCTGATACGACAGAAATTAAGATTGATAAAGAAACTGGCGCACTCATACGAAAAGGCATTCCAACCATCACTAACCCTGATGATTTAACAGGCGTAGAACTCGCACTTCAACTTAAAGAAACGTATGGTGGGAATATTCACGCCTTTACAATGGGGCCCAGCAGTGCAAAAAACATGTTAAGGGAATTATACGCGCGCGGCATTGATGAGGCCACTTTATTAAGTGACAAAGCATTTGCGGGCTCAGATACCTGGGCAACATCGCACATATTAGCCAGTGCCCTTAAAAAACATGCATTTGACCTTGTCATTGCTGGGCGTCAGGCCATTGACGGCGACACTGCACAGGTAGGCCCGCAGGTTGCAGAGTTTTTAAAGATTCCCCATGTATCGTATGTAGATCGCGTCATTGACTACAACGACGGCATGTTGAAAGTGAAGAAAAATGAAGAACACCGCATGCTTACACTGAACCTGCCAACCCCTGCACTTATCACAGTGCTTGATGAAGCGGCCAAACCGCGCTATATGAATATGTTTGACATCTTTAGGCGCAGTCATCTTCCGCTCAATCAATTAACGTGTGACGATTTGGACGTTTCACTTGCGGATATCGGCATTAAGGGCTCACCCACAAAAGTAAAGAAAACGTTTAATAAATCCGCCACTCAAAAACAACCCAAACAAACCCTCAATCCTGAACAAGCAGCACGAACAATTCTTGATTTCATAGAAGCGAAGGGTGGTCAATCATGAAATATACTGATGGAAACAATTGTTTTGTCTATATCGATCACGATGAAGGCACCATCAACCAAGTATCGTTGGAACTTTTAACTGAAGCCAAACATTTGATGAAACGCTTGAAAGCGCCTGAAAAAGTTGTTGCCATTTGGCTTGGAACTTTTACTGATGACATTCTTAAAATGCTTGGCGACTACGGCGCTGATCATATCATTACTTGTGAACGCGAAGACCTCAATCAATATGATGTCATGAAGCATACGACAGTCATTAGTGAAATGATTGATGCCTATCACCCACAGTCCATGTTAATTGGCGGCACCGTCAAAGGACGCGAACTGGCACCGCGCATATCTGCACGCGTTCACACAGGCTTGACAGCTGATGCAACGCAAATCGATTTAGACGGGGAAACTCATCACTTGGCCATTACACGCCCCGCATTCGGCGGAAATCTCTATGCGACCATCATCACCCCTGATCATTTCCCGCAGATGGCCACAATTCGTCCCGGTGTTTTTGAAGCAAAGACATTCGGGCATACGTCTTTACCAACGCAGGAAACCTTTCAATACGACAAGGCGCTTCACTCACCCATTGAAGTTATGGCCATCGAAGAAAAAGATACAAAGCGCACAAATATTGCGGACGCAAAACTCATTGTATCCGCTGGGCGAGGCGTTAAAAACTGCCTCAACCTTGTCAGTGACGTTGCAGCGCACTTGAATGGTGAAGTGGCATCGTCACGCGCACTTGTGGATGGTGGCATCATGAGTAAAAACCATCAAGTCGGGCAAACCGGTCATACGGTCAGACCCTCACTTTATATCGCTTGCGGTATTTCTGGTGCCGTACAGCACACAGCTGGTATGGATAAGAGTGATACCATTATTGCGATTAACACCGATGAAAATGCACCGATTTTCGATGTGGCTGATTTAGGTATCGTCGGCGATGCTCAGGCCATTTTAAAACAACTTCAAAAGCAATTGGATGCTTAAAAACCCGTACAGACCCTTCAGGGTTTGTACGGGTTTTTCATTAAACTATTCGTTATAACGGGTTTCAATTTTAGTGAAAAAATACCAGTATTTTGTCACCACAAGGATGACAATCAATACACGGAGCATCCAAACATCAAGCGTCAAAAAACTCATCAAGAGCATTCCATCCACCAATAACATTAAGCGCCATTTGCTTTTAAGCGTCATGCTGTTGGTCCTGATAAATTCATCCAAATAACGTTGATATAACCACGTTGAGGTAAACCAGCTATGAAAACGTTCTGATCCCTTAGCATAAAAATAGACCGTCAGCAACAACATTGGTGTCGTTGGTAAAAGTGGCATAATCACACCAACAAGACCTAGAACCATGAAGAAAGTACCAAGTACTACATAAAGGGATTTAATCATCACTTATAAGACGTTTTTCACCCTCAAGATCACGCAGGGGCTGAATATCCTGGGTTACTTCCAGTGTTCCCAGGTATTCTCCTGAAGTGTCTCTTACTGCGTAGTAGCGTATATGAACAAACATGCCTTTCATCTGAATCCAAAACTCTTCATGATCTTTTTCACCGGTTTTAAAACGGTTAACAATTTTTTCAACAACATCAACACTGGCTGGTGGGTGACACTGATTAACATGACGACCAATAATCGTGCGGGGCCTATCAAAAATACGCGATGTATTTTCGGTGAAATATTTTACGTAGCCATCTTTATCGACATACGTCATGTCCAAAGGCAACGTATTAAGCATCGCGGTCAGTTCTTCTAAACCCAGTATGCCTGGTCCAACTGAAACGTCGCCTTCCCTAACTTCTAAAGACGCTTCTTCTTCATGAATCTCCCCAGGATTTTCAAATGATTTTTTAGGCTTTTCCAGAAAATAACCAACCTCATCTGAACTTTCAGCGATGGTAATAAAGTTATACAAATTTAAGTTATCACGTAACAGTGGAATTAAAATATTGTCTTCTTTATAAATCATTTCTCTTACTTCTTTAATGACCGCTTCAAAATCCTCTTTTACCTCTTGAACAGAGACATGTGGTTTATCCAGCCTCTCTTTAAGATTTTTAAGCATCCCGCGTATGGTATCATCCACGCCCCACATCACCTTCGGTGGTGCAGTGATCCCTTTTTTCTCCAGATAAGGAAAGAAAAGCTGTTCTTTGCGCGCATAATGTCTGTCAATCTCGCGTAACCGATCAAGCCCGACTCTTAACATTAATATGGCCTGATTGCCTGAAGACGCCAAATAGGGCTCAATTTCTTCACTGATAAGTTTTTCAATGCGCTGATTTTCTTCATTTAACACATGTAGTGGGTGGCCTGCTTTTTCACTGACATCCATACTATGAATATCACTGATGGAACCGCCAAACACATTGGCATGCACGCGACACAATTTTTGAATCTCCTCAACATCCATGCCTTCATTGATCAGTTGCTGTTCCATTTGTGAAATCTCTGCGGTGGACACTTCACCAAACGTTTTTTCAAAATCATTCCGCACAGATTCAAATGCTTCGCCTTCGTGCAAACGAAGAATCAACGCTTTCAATGCTTCCTTGCGTTGCTTTGATTGATTATTGATAAACTCACTCACAAAATCACTCCTCACAGCGCAACTGTAGCATAGCGCATCACCGTGGGCAATTACAAAACACTAAATTATAAACATAGAATTTGAAGAGTGATTTTTTTATAAGGTATGTATACAAAAACGCCGCAGTCAAGGACCGCGGCGCAAATATGGTTATCCAACGATTAAATCTGTCTCAGGGTATTGAACCAATCCATCCTTTTTGCCTTTCGGCCTAAATATAAGCAAGAGCGCAAGCACACTTATGCGGCCGACAAACATGAATAGTGAAAAGATAATCTTACTGAATGGTGTCAGATCATCTGTCACACCAAGCGATAATCCAGTCGTCCCAAAGGCGCTGGTCACTTCAAAAGCTAAATCGGATATCGCGTGCGACTCAACAAATGAAACTAAGAATAGTACCATGACAATAAGCGCCGCGGACGCAAATATTGTCACAAACGATTTATGAACCGTATGCGCTTTAAGGCGGCGCTTGCCAATGATAACATTATTACGGCCGCGTGCAAATGCAATCAGTGAAAAGATAAC